>JAJZVS010000256.1 GCA_021845555.1 Pseudomonadota bacterium | reverse complement strand
CGCGCTGACCGCGAGCTTCGCCTTTACCGTGCAGGCGCTGTTCTTCGCGCCGAGCGTGGTGCCGTTCCTGTATTTCCGGTTCTGATGGGTCCGCTGGCGGAACGGACCGGGGCAGCGCGGCGGACTGTCCCGAACCCCCTCCCCCCGGCCCCCTCCCGCAAGGAGAGGGGGAGCAGGCCGCGACTCCCCCTCCCCTTGCGGGAGGGGGCCGGGGGGAGGGGTCTTGGCACCCGCCCCGCCGCCCCGGTGGTCCGCCTGCTCGGCACCTGCGCCGCGTCGCTGCTGCTCTACGCGCTGCTGTTCGGCTTCGTGCTGGACCGGCCGCTGGCCTACGGGTTCCTGACCAGGCAGATCGACGCCAAGCTGGCCCGCGGCGGCGCGATCGGCAGCCCGAAGCTGGTGATCCTGGCGGGATCGAACGGTCCCTATTCGCATCGCTGCGAAACGATCCAGCCGATCCTGCGCCTGCCCTGCGTCAATGGCGGCGTCGCGGTCGGGATCGGGCTCGACTACCTGTTCGCCCGCTGGGAACGCCGGCTGCGCGCGGGCGATACGGTCTATCTGCCGATGGAGGAGGCGCAGTATGTCCGCACCCGCGCCGCCACCGACCTCGGCCCCGACGCGGCGATCATGTTCCGCCACGACTGGCGCACGCTGGCCCGCCTGCCGCCCGATCGCTGGGCGGGCGCGCTGTTCTCCTTCACCCCACGCTACGCACTGATGGCGCTGATCGAGCGGGCGCTGGTGTTGGGCGGCTTCCACGATCCGCGCGCGGCGGCCGAGGGGCGGACCAACCGTTTCGGCGATCACGTCGGCCATACGCCGGCGCTGGGCGCGGCCTATCGCGCCGTGCTGGCCCGCGCGCACCCGTTCCACGCGACGGCGGGTGAGGTTCGGCGCGGCTACGGCACGCTTCTGATCGCGCGCTTCCTGCGCTGGTGCCGCGCGCACGGGGTGCGCGCGATCGGCGGCCTGCCGACCGAGTTCGCCGACGATCCGATGCCCCACGCCACGCGGGCGGCGATCCGCGCGGTCTATCGCGCCAACGGCGCGGCGTTCCTGCAACTGCGCAACCGCAGCCTCTATCCGCGCGCGGCGTTCTTCGACACGCCGGACCATCTCTCGCAGCCCTGGCAGATCGTGCAGTCAGTGGCGGTGGCGCGGGCGCTGCGGCGGATGGGGGTCGCGGGGGGAACGGGCTCCAGGTGAAAAGGAAAGAGAAAATGCGATTTCGCGCTTGCCATTTCGTTCACTCTGAGCGAACACGCGCCCGCTGACGCTTTCGTTCACGCGGGCAGCGCTCAAGGACCTCCGTTGCCTGCCGGGCGCCGACCGCGCCCGTGGGATCGACCGGCTGGAAGCCTGTGCCGCCGATCCCGCCGCGCCGGGCCACGACGTGGTGCCGATCCTGGGGGTGGCGGACGGCTACCGGCTGCGCTTCGGGGAGTGGCGGGCGCTGTTCACGATCGCGGGCGCGGCGATGGACGAGTCTCGCATCCGGCACCGGCGGGAGGCCTATCGATGAACCAGCGCACCAACGACCTGTCGCGCCGGCTGGAACAGCTGGAATCCGAACGCGACGCGCTCGCCCTGCAACTCGCGCGCCTGCAGGACGCCAACGCCGAGCGCGTCCCCGCCGCCGTGGTGCGCCGCCTTGCCGCCGGGGAGGCGCCGTTGCGCGTCTGGCGTGCGCATCGCGGCCTCAGCCTGCGCGCGCTCGCCGCGACCGCGGGGATCAGCCCGGCGATGCTGAGCGAGATGGAAACCGGCAAGAAAGAAGGCAGCGTGCGCACGCTGCTCTCGCTCGCGCGCGCGCTGGGCGTCGATCTCGACGATCTGGTGTCCTGGCAGGAGTGACGGGGGCCTACGCCTCCGTCTTGTCCCGCTTGCCCTTCGCCTTGGGGGGCTTCTTCCCCGCCTCCGCCAGCTCCCCCACCGTCAGGCCGCGCAGGAAGCCGGTGCGTGCCCGCGCCCCCTCCAGCAGATAGGCGTGGTCCGACGCGTTGGTGACGAAGCGCGCGCCCATGCCGATGTAGCGCGCGGAGTCCTCCTGCCCGTTGATCCCGCCCATCCCCAGCACCTTGCCGTGCTTGCGGCAGGCGTTCGCCACCGCCTGATACGCGGCGACCAGCTTCGGGTCGCCCATCCGGCCGGGAATGCCGAGGTCGGTCGTCAGGTCGAAACTGCCGATCAGCAGCACGTCGATCCCCGGCACCGCGGCGATGTCGGCGGCATTGGCCACCGCTTCTGCGGTTTCTATCATTACCACTGTGAGGACCTCGGCATTGACGGCGGCCTGCGCCTCGGCCACGTCGGCCGGCGGCTGATAGAGATAGGCCGGCGGCGGGCCGCCCCAGCTGCGCGTGCCGGCGGGCGGGTAGTGGAACGCCTCGGCGATGTGGCGCGCCTGCTTCGCCGTATCGACATGCGGCACGACGATCCCGAGCGCGCCGTTGTCCAGCAGCCGGGTCGCTTCATCCAGCGCGCCGGCGCAGACGCGCACCAGCGGCGTGATGCCGGTGGGCAGCGCGGCGAGGCAAAGCTGCGTCGCCTCCTGCACGCTGAACGCCCCGTGTTCCGTATCGATGAACAGGAAATCGTGGTCGGAAGCGGCGGCCAGCAGCGGCACCGCGACGGTGCGCAGGTGATGGACGAGGAAGCCGAGCACGAGCTTGCCCTCGGCGAGCTTGCGTTTGGCGGCGTTCTGGACCGGCGGCATGGGGATTTCCTCGATGGGTGCGCCGTCAGCGCGGGCCGTAGGCGACCGCGGACAGGCTGTTGTAGGGCGAGCCGTGCACCAGCTTCGTGCTGATGACGAGATAGACCAGCACCTGCTTGGCGCGATCGACGATCCGGAAGACGTGCAGTTCCTTGAACAGCGGCGCGGCGGAGGCGGTGAACACCTGCTGCTTCTTCGGCAGATCGGGCGGAACCGCGATCGGGCCGGTCTGGCGGCAGGCGATGGAGAAGCGCGAGGGATCGGTGGCCAGGCCGACGAAGCCCTTCACCCCGCCGGTTTCCGCGCGCGAGACGTAGCAGGAGACGCCTTTGACGGCGGGATCGTCGTAGCGCTCGACGACGATCTTGTCGTCCGGGCCGAGCCAGCGGAAGTTGGTGTTGACTGAGCCGATGACGGTGCGGGCCTGGGCGGCGGCCATTGGTGCGACGAACGGGGCGAGCAGGCAGGCGGCCAGCAGGGGAAGACGGGGCAGGCGCATCGGGGGCTTCCTTCGGAACGGCCACGCTTGGGCCGCGCGGAGGGCAGCATGCGGGGGGGCTCGGGTCAACCGAGGCCGCAACGGGCGGGCGGGGCGCGGCGACGGTCGGCCGCGCGCCCGATCCCCGGTGGAGGGCGTTGCATTGCGATCATTGATTGCATCGCCTAGACTGCAAGCGCGGCTACCAGAGGCGCACGCCATGAGCAGCATCACCATCCGCAACCTCGATCAGGCGATCAAAGAGCGGCTTCGCGTGCGGGCGGCGGAGCACGGCCACTCGATGGAGGCGGAGGCGCGGCGCATCCTGCAAACGGCGCTCAGTACCCGGCGTTCCCCCGGCCCGAATCTCTATGAGCGCATCCATGCCCGCTTCGCGGCGCTGGGCGGCGTCGATCTGGATCTGCCGCCGCGCGAGGCCACAGGTGCGCCGCCGCGCTTCGACTGATGTTCCTGCTCGATACCAACATTCTGTCCGCCATGATGCGTGCCGGGCAGGCGCCGCAGGTCGCGTCCTGGGTGTCCGGGCAGCCCGCCGAGGTCCTGTTCACGACCGCCGTCAACCAGGCGGAAATCCTGTCCGGCCTTGCTGTGCTTCCGCCAGGCCGCCGCCGCTCCGGTCTGGAGGCGGCGGCGCGCGCGATGTTCCTGGAGGATTTCGAGGGGCGCGTGTTGCCGTTCGATATGCCGGCCGCTGCCGCCTATGCCGAGATCTTCGAGACCCGCAGACGGGCCGGGCGACCGACCGCCACGGTGGACCTGATGATCGCCGCGATTGCCCGCGCTACGGGGGCGAGCGTCGTCACCCGCAACGTCGGCGATTTCGAGGGATGCGGCGTCGGGGTGGTCAATCCCTGGGACGTGTGATGGGGCAGGCTCGCCGTGCGAGGCGAGGCATGGGTGGGTGGTGCTGGCGGGCAGCGCGCGGCCTGGAAAGCGGACCCTCCAGACGCGCCACGCTCCCTCATGCCGCCTCCACCACCCGCAGCCGCCCCCGCCGACGCGAACGCGGCACCGGCCTCACGACGATCTCCACATCCCGCCCCAGCAGGGTCAGGAACCGCATCAGCCGCTCCGCCGAGAAATTCGTCAGATACCCGCGCAGCAGCCGCGACACCTTGGGCTGATCGATGCCCAGAACCTCCGCCGCCGCGGCCTGAGTCAGGCGCCGCGCGCGCAGCACGTCCCCGATGCGCGATGCAAGCTCCGCCTTGGCGCGATGCTCTTCCGCATCAGCCAGCCCGAGATCCGCGAAGACGTTGTCGCTGCCCGCTTCCACCTTCATGCGTTCGCCCATGCTCGACGCCTCCTTACCGCTCCGTCAGCCACGCGGCGTGGTGTTCCTCGGCCCTTTTGAGGCGCGCCCTCACCAGGTCGATCTCGGCTTTCGGTGTTCCGATCCCACCCTTCGACTTCTTCTGGAACGCGTGCAGGACATACACGCGGCCTGCCAGCCGCACGGTATAGACGGCCCGGTAGGTATCGCCGTCGAAATTCTCGACCACTTCCAGCACCAAGGCGCCGCCGAAGCCGTGCAAAGGTTTCGCGCTCGGGTGCTTGTTGCCCTTCTGCGCTTCATAGAGGGCGTAGCCGATCGCGCCCCTGACCTCCTCGGGAAAGGCAACCAGATCGTCCTTGGCGCTCCCGACCCAGACAACCGGCTTCATCGCCCGCGCGGGCGCCATCCGCCCCATTATGCCCGAAACAGCATAGAACGCAAGCTCCCCGCAGCATCGCCCGCGGTTGCCTCGTACCGCTCCGGTGATTGATATCCTGCTAACGAGATCGACCCGGCGACCGGCCGCCGGTGGCGCGCCCAGCCGACCCGAAAATCTGCCCGACCTGTGGCAGGGGAGCGTCCGGCGCCATCACGGGCCTGTTCAAGATCGGCAGAGACAGCAGAATGGCCCCCGACCATCGATCCCGCCCCGCCGTGCAACTCCGACCATGCAGGAACGCCAGATGCTTTACTTCGTCTATTGCCGCGACAAACAAGGCGCCATCGCGCTACGCCGCCAGACCACCGAGACCCACTGGGCGTTCATGGACCGCTACGCCCCAGCCATGATCGCCCGCGGCCCCACCCTGGCCGAGGACGGCACCCCCACCGGCAGCATGCATATCCTCGATCTGCCGGATGCCGCCGCCGCCCGCGCCTTCGCCTACGACGAACCGTTCTACCGGGCCGGCGTGTTCGCCGAGGTCATGATCCGTCCCTGGCGCAACGCGCTTGGCCGCACGATGTGGGACTTCAAGGGCGACCCGGCGCACAACCGCCGCTTCCTCATCATCGGCCACGGCAAGCCGGGCATGAGTGCCACCCGCGATACGCTGCTGGAGGCGCACCGCGCGTATTTCATCGACCACGCCTACCAGGAACGCTTCATCGCCCGCGGCCCGCTGCTGTCCGACGACGGCACGGAATGGGTCGGCAGCGCGATGCTGATCGAGCTCCCAGACCGCGCGGCGGTCGAGGCGATGCTGGCCGATGAACCCTATGTCCGAAACGGCCTCTATGA
>JAJZVS010000255.1 GCA_021845555.1 Pseudomonadota bacterium | reverse complement strand
TCTCTACCAGATCATCCGCTGCGCGCGGTTCACCGGCTCGGCCTTGCCCGGCCGGGTGGCGGAGATCCATTCGGTGACCGGCATGAAGCGCGGGGCGAGGAACTGGTAGGTGCGTCCGAGCAGCGCCAGAGTGCCTTCGTCGAACTGTCCCGCCGCGGTGTCCCATTGCTCCAGGATGGGCGCCCAGGCGCGCAGGCTGCGGTACAGCCAGTCCCGGTTGGAACGGATGAAGGTCTTCTGGCTGTCGGCGTTGCGCAGCGCGGCCATCACCTCCCCGGTCTGCGCGTCCAGTTCCTCGAACCGCGTCACGATCTGGCGCAGCGCGATCGCGGTGAGGCGCTTCACCTGCGTCAACGTCTCGATATGGGAAGCGTCGCTGCGCCAGCCGCGCGACAGCCGCTCGATCTTGCCGGCCATCGCGCGCACCCGGCGCAGCAGCCGGTCGCGCAGCGCCTCGATATAAGCGAGTTCGCGGCCGAGGGTTTCCAGCAGGCCGATCACCTCGGCCGGGGTGTCGAGGCCGAGCGCCTCCGCCGCGCGCGACATCGCGTGGTGCACCTGCTGGCGCAGCCCCGGATCGTTGGCGATCGCCAGCAGCGATCCGGCGTCCAGGTCCCGCCGCTCCGCCCCCGCGCCTTCCCCCAGCCAATCCGCCAGGCGGACCCGCAGCCGCGTGTGGGCGATTTCGAAATGCACCGGATCGGGTTCCCAGCTCGCCTCCCCGGTCAGCACCTCATTTGGCAGGGTGTCGCCGGGGCGCAGGACGGAGACGAAATCGAGCGCCTCGGCGGTGCGCGCGAGCAGGCGGCCGTCTTCGGAATCGTCGGCGATGCCGAACTCCCGCTGCAGGGAGCGCAGCGGGATGGCCGCCTCCCGCTCCCCCAGCTGCACCACCATGACCGGCGCGCCGTCCATGTCCGAGCGGCGGAACAGCGGCGGGCCGAGCGAGGCGAACAGCGGGTGCTGCAACACCAGCCGCGTGGGCTCGGCGCCGGCGTCCGGCTCGGCGGGGGGGACGGCGGATTCGGGCATCGGTTCAGGGGGGCATCGGTTCACGGGGGCATCGGTTCGGGGGGCTTGGCTTCGGGGCGTCGGGTCGGCTCCGGCCTTCGCGCGCGCGGCGCGGTCGCAGCGCGCGTACCGGGGGGACCGTGCTGCGCTACCAGCGTGAACAAAGCGCTAAGAAGCCATTCCGGACTCCATACGGAACGGCAGGAGCGGGGTCCGGGCCGCCGAGGCGGACGCGGTTCCGGGGGCCGCCGAGGACCAGGGAACCGGCGGAACCGGCGGAGCGGGCTACCGATCGGGCGGGGGAGTCACTTCCCCTCCGCGGCGACGCTCCCGCGCAGATGGTCGAGGAACACGCGGCTGAACCGCTGCGCGTCGTTGTGCCACACCCGCGCGGCCAGCCGCTGGTGCCGGGCCTGGCGCTCCTCCAGCCGCATCGACAGCGCGCTGTGCATCGCCTCGGCGATCTCGTCGGCGTCGAACGGATTGACGATCAGCGCGTCCGTCAGGTCCTCCGCCGCGCCGGCGAAGCAGGACAGGATCAGCACGCCGGGATCCGCCGGATCCTGCGCCGCGACGTATTCCTTCGCCACCAGATTCATGCCGTCGCGCAGCGGGGTGACTACCGCCATATGAGCGACGCGGTAGAAGCCGGCCAGCGTGCGCCGGCGCAGCGGGCGGGTCATGTAGCGCAGCGGCACCCAGTCGAACTCGGAATACTGGCCGATGGTCTCGCCGACGATCCGGTCGAGCTCGTTTCGCAGGTCGCGGTAGTCGCTCACGTCCTCGCGCGAGCGGGCCGCCACTTGCAGGAAGCTGACGCGCCGGCGGTGCTCCGGATGGCGCGCCAGCAGCCGGCCGAAGGCATCGAGCCGCTGCACCAAGCCTTTGGAATAATCGAGCCGATCGACGCCGATCGCCAGCGTGCGGCCGGCGAGGCTGCTGCGCAGGCGCCGCACCTCCGTCCCGCCCCACGCCTGCTCGGCGGTGGCGGCGAAGCCGCCGGCATCGATGCCGATGGGATCGACGATCGCCGCCACCCGCCGGCCGCCGAACAGGATGCGCCCGTCGGCCTCCGGCACCAGACCCAGGATCTCGGTCACGCCACGCAGGAAGCCCGCCCGGAAGCCGGCGGTGTGGAAGCCCACCACGTCGTATGCGCACAGGCTCGCGAGCAGTTGCTCGGCCCGCGGCAGCGCGCGCAGCACTTCGGGCGGGACGAACGGGGTGTGCAGGAAGAAGCCGATGCGCGCGGTCACGCCGCGGGCCCGCAGCGCTTCCCCGAGCGGGACCAGGTGATAGTCGTGCACCCAGATCAGATCGTCCGGGCGCAGCAACGGCGCCAGCGCGTCCGCGAAGCGGTGGTTCACCGCCTGCCAGGCCTGGTATTCCTCCGCCCGGTAGCGCACCAGGCCGAGGCGGAAATGCAGCAGCGGCCACAGCACGCCGTTGGAATAGCCGGCATAGAACAGGCGGTACTCGGTCTCGCTCAGGTCGATCGTCGCGTAGGTGATGCCCTGCGCCTCGACCTGCGCGACCGCGGAGGCCGTGCCGGCGCGCGCGGTGCGCCGGCCGCTCCAGCCGAACCAGAGCGTGCCGGGGCCGAGCGCGTCGGCCAGTGCCACCGTCAGTCCCCCCGCCCGCACGCCACCCTCGACCGGCGTCGGCACGCGGTTGGAGACGATGACGAGGCGGCTCATTCCCGCCGACCCCGGCCGGCGCACTGGGGCGCGTACCTCCCCGACGCATATCTCCCTTGGCCACCACGCGGAGCGCGACCGCGAACTTGCCATCTTCCGCCGCAAAAAAGCCCCACCGGGCTGATTGAAAGGGTGACGCCGGCACGCAGCCGACCGGCGTCCAGGAAGGTTCTCCCGCCATGCGCATCGCCCAGATCGCCCCGCTCACCGAATCGGTTCCCCCGCGCCTCTATGGCGGGACCGAGCGCGTTGTCTCCTTCCTGACCGAGGAACTGGTCCGCCAGGGCCACGACGTGACGCTGTTCGCCAGCGGCGATTCCGTCACCTCCGCCCGGTTGCGGCCGATGGCGCCGCGGGCGCTGCGGTTCGAGCCGAACCTGCGCGATCCGATGGCCGCGCACGCGCTGATGCTGGAGGAGGTCTATCGCTCGGCCGATCAGTTCGACGTGCTGCATTTCCATCTCGACTACACCACCTATTCGCTGTTCAGCCGGCAGAAGACGCCGTTCGTGACCACGCTGCACGGCCGGCTCGACCTGCCGGAGATCGGCCCGGTTTATGACCGCTTCTCCGACGTGCCCGTGGTGTCGATCTCGGACGCGCAACGACGGCCCCTGCCGCAGGCGAACTACGTCGCCACGGTTTACCACGGTCTGCCAGTGGACCTGCTGACGCCGCAGCCGGTCAAGCCCCGCTACCTCGCCTTCCTCGGCCGCATCTCGCCCGAGAAGGCGCCGGACCGGGCGATCCGCATCGCAAGGCGGGCGGGGATTCCGCTGAAGATCGCCGCCAAGGTCGATCGCGTGGACGAGGAGTATTTCTGCGCGAAGATCCGCCCGATGATCGACGGCCGTCACGTGGAAATGATCGGCGAGATCGGCGACGCGGCGAAGCCCGAGTTCGTGTCTGGCGCGCACGCGCTGCTGCTGCCGATCGACTGGCCGGAGCCGTTCGGTCTGGTAATGATCGAGGCGATGGCCTGCGGCACGCCGGTGATCGCCTTCCCGGCCGGCTCGGTGCCGGAAGTGGTGGAAGACGGTCTCACCGGTTTCGTGGTGCCCAACGAGGCCGCCGCGGTCGCGGCCGTCGGCCGCCTGCCGAGCCTGTCGCGCAGCGCGATCCGCCGGCGGTTCGAGACGCGGTTCAGCGCCGAGCGGATGGCCGCCGATTACGTGACGGTGTACGAGCGGCTCGCGCAAGCGAACCGGCCGCGGCTGCGCGTGGTCGGCTGAGCGGCGAACGGCAGCGCGCGGGGGGTATCAGGCGCCAAGCTGGGTGGCGAGGTCCTCGATATCCCGGGCCACCACGTCCCAGGCTGTGTCGGCGGCGAAATCCCGGCTCTGGTGCGGACCGTATTCGCCCGGACGGGGGAAGAACGCGGTCAGCAGCCCGGCCCGCCGCGCCGCCGCCAGATCGCCGTTATGCGCCGCCGCCATCATCACCCGCCCCGGCGGCAGATCGAGCAGCCGGGCCACCCCGAGATAGGTCTCCGGGTCCGGCTTGTAGTGGCCGAACAGGTCCGAGCCGAACACCATGTCCCACGGCAGGCCGGCATGCTTGGCCATGTTGGTCAGCAGCGACACGTTGCCGTTCGACAGCGGGCCGATGATGAACCGGCGCTTGAGCCGGGTGAGGCCCGGCACCGAATCGGGCCAGGGCGTCAGCCGGTGCCAGCCGAGGTTGATATGCACGAGATCGGCCTCGGTCAGGCCCTTGATCCCGAACTCCGTCACCAGCCGGTCGAGCGAGGCGCGGTGCAGGTCGTCGAGCCTGGTCCAGGGCAGCTCGCCGCGCCGGACCCGGTCCATCGAGGGGTGGTAGGCGGCGCGCCAGGCATCGACCAGCCCGGCCCAATCGATCCCAATCCCGTGGGCGGCGGCGATGCCGCGGGCCGCGCCGAATTCGGTCAGTTCGCGGATCAGACTGGACCGCCAATCGACCACCGTGCCGAACGTGTCGAACACGATCGCCGCCGGTTGTATCCCCGCCGCGCTTCCCGCCATGCCTGCCTCCCGCTATGAGCCTCGCGCGGCAGTATGCGAGATTCCCGCCGCGCTTACCATTGGGACGCTACCCCCGGACATGAAACGACTGCTGCGCCGACGACTGCTGCACGGGAGCTGGGTGCAGGCGGCGCTGGCCCGTCTGCTCGGCCTCTACCTGCGCTTCGCCCTCGCGACCACGCGCTGGACGCTGGTGGGCCGCGAACACGCGGCGCCGCTGGTCGCCGACGGGTCGGCGGTGGTGGCGTTCTGGCACGAGCACCTCGCACTGATGCCGCAGTTGTGGCGGGAGGCGCGCGCCATGCCGGGGGGGCGGGCGCGGCGGATCCATATCATGGCGAGCCGCCATCGCGACGGCAGGCTGATCGGGGCGATCCTGGCGCAATTCGGCATGAACGTGGTGGCGGCCTCGAGCTCGCGGGGCGGAGCGGCGGGGTTGAGGGCGGCGGTCGCGCTGCTGGCGCAGGGGGACCTGGTCGGCATCGTGCCGGACGGGCCGCGCGGGCCGCGACGGGTTCCCGCCCCCGGCATGGCGCTGCTCGCGGCGCTGTCCGGGCATCCGATCGTGCCGTGCGGGGCGCAGGTCAGCCGCCGGCGGATCCTGCGGACCTGGGACCGGATGGTGATCCCGCTGCCGTTCGGGCGCGGCGTGCTGGTCTGTGGCGCGCCGATCGCGGTGCCGCGAGACGGGTGGCAGGAGGCCCTGCCCGGCATTGCCGCCGCCCTGAGCGGGGCTTCCGACCGCGCCGACGCGCTCGCCCAAGGAGGGCTGACCAGGGGGGGGCTGACCAGGGGGCGCTGACCAGGGGGGGTGACCAGGGCGGGTTGGTCCTGCCAGCCGGCCGTTCGGCCTGTCTTGCCTTCACCCCGCGGCGAGTCGACCCTGCGCGCTCGGCACGGCGGGAGGCGGCGATGGACCGGGACAGCGCGGCGGCGGACCAGCGCGGGGATGCCCTTTGGGGACAGGCCGCGCGGCGTCTCTGGCGGCTCGATCCGCGCTGGCTGTCGGTCAACCACGGCTCGTTCGGCGCCGCGCCGCGCCCGGTGCTGGCCGCGCAGGCCGGATGGCGGCGGCGGATGGAAGCG
>JAJZVS010000004.1 GCA_021845555.1 Pseudomonadota bacterium | reverse complement strand
AAGCGGGCATCACCGGATTGGCGAGCGTCAGCGCGCCGATGCGCACGGCGAGCCCGGTCATCCCAACGCCTCCTGCACGTCGAACACCGGTCCTTCAAAGCAGACGCGGCGGTGGATCACTTCGCCGTCCACCAGGAAGTCCCGCACGCAACAGAAGCACATCCCGAGGCCGCAGGCCATCTGCTGCTCCAGCGCCACCTGGCCGGGAATGCCGAACTCCCGGCCCAGCCGGCGCAGCACGCCGAGCAGCCGGGCGGAGCCGCAGGTGAAAAAGGCGTCGCAGCGACCCTCGGCGATCAGCCCGCGCAGCAGCCGTTCGACATGCGCGGGGCCCGACGTGCCCTCGGCGTCCGTCACCGCGAACACCGCGGCGCCCTGGGCGCGGAAGGTGTCGTCCGAGACCATCAGCTCCGGCCGGCGTGCGCTGAGGATCGCGCTCACGCCGATGCCGCGCGCCCGCGCCGCGGCGCCGAGCGGGGCCAGCGTCGCCAGTCCGGCGCCGCGCCCCACCGCGACGATGTGCCGCCACGGGGGGCCGTCGGGTGGATCGAGGCTGAAGCCGTTGCCGAGCGGGCCGAACAGATCCAGCCGGTCGCCCACGCGCAGCGCCGCCAGCCCGCGCGTGCCGAGGCCGGTGACCTTGAACAGGAACGCGACCTCGTTCGCTGCCGGATCGGCGGCATGGACGCTCATCGGCCGGCGCAGGTAGGGCGTGCCGGCTTCGCTCGCCGGGCACAGCAACTGGAAGAACTGGCCGGGTCGCGCCGCCGTGGCGGGAGCGCCGCAGCGCACCCGCAGGCGGCGGTATTCGGCGTTGAGCGCGTCGTTGCCGACGACCTCGCCCAGCAGTTCGGCGGCCGGCAGGTCCATCAGGTGAGCGCGGCGCCCCGCCGCTCGGGGATCAGCGCCCACAGTGCGACCATGTCGATCACATACAAGACGGCGAGCAGGCTGACGGCGGCGGGGAAGCCGTGCTTGCCGGCGATCGTGCCCACCACCACCGGGCCGAAGCCGCCGACGAAGCGGCCGATGTTGAACAGCACGTTCTGCGCCGTGGCGCGCGCCGCTGTGGGGTAGAGCTCGCTCATCAGCGCGCCGTAGCCGCCGAGCATGCCGTTGATGAAGAACCCCATCACCGCGCCGCCGATCAGCAGCGCGCCGGCGGTGGTGAGTTGCGCATAGACCACCACCATGACCGCGGCGCCCAGCATGTAGCCGAGGAAGCTCGGCCGCCGCCCGATCCGGTCCGCCAGCATCCCGAACATCCAGATGCCGGCGCCCATGCCCAGGATGGTCACCACGACCCAGGCGGAGGTCTGCGTCAGCCCGTAGTGGAAGCGGGTGTTCAGGTAGTTGGGCAGCCAGATCATCACGCCGTAGTAGCCGAAGTTCTGCACCGAGCAGAGGATCACCATCCCCAGGCTGATCTTCGCCGTCGCCGCGTCGGCTACCAGCAGGCGCAGCGACTGCGCCTCGCTGCGCGAATGGCGGCGTTCGAACAGCGCCGGCTCGTGCAGGCGGCGCCGGATCAGGAACGCCGCCGCGGCCGGCAGGATGCCCACCGCGAACATGCCGCGCCAACCGATGTGCGGCAGCAGCAGCGGGGTGACCAGCGCGGCCACCAACACGCCCCCCTGCCAGCCGAGGCCGACGTAGGACGACACCCGCGCCCGCTTGGACGCCGGCCATGCCTCGGCCGCGAGCGTCATGCCGATGCCGAACTCCCCGCCCAGGCCGAGGCCGGCAATGGTGCGGAAGATCACCAGCTGCTCGTAATTCTGCGCGAGCGCACAGAGGCCGGTGAACACCGCGAACAGCACGATGGTCCAGGTCAGCACCCGCACCCGGCCGAGATGGTCCGACAGCGTGCCGAACACCACGCCGCCGATCACCGCCCCATCCAGCGTGAAGCTGATGAGCGAGCCGAGCTGCGCGGGGACCAGGTGCAGGTCCTTGCCGATCGCGGCCAGCATGAACCCGAGGATCAGCAGATCGAACCCGTCCATCGCGTAGCCGACGGCGGAACCCATCAGCGCGCGCCAGGCTTCCGGGGTGACGATGTCGTCGGTGGCGGGGGAGGAGGAGGAGGAGGACATTCGCGCTCCGGAAGGGGCAGGGAGGGGAAGGAATTACCTTTCTGTTATGCGCCGCCGTCGAAGCCCGTCAAGCGATCGGCCTGACTGCGCCGCGCCGCGCGCCGGCCTTGCGGGACCGTCCGGTTTGCTTCATGCTGCGTTCCGCTGTGATGAGACGACCGGGGGTGCGGCAGTTTCGCGCCCTTTCTCAGCGGCGGCGCCGATCGGCTGAGCGCGCAGACCCGTTTCCTGCGCCCGCCCAGACCCGGGGAGCGGTCCGCACCGCCGCCAGGCCGCGTCATTGCCCGCGCCGCGCAGCTGCTGCGCGCCGGGGCGGCCCGCCCGGGTTGCCGGCACGCCTTTTCCCCCACGGGGCCACGTTCCCCTACCTGGAGCGTGCGGCCCGAACCCCGAGGTTCCATGCGCGTCACCCAAGCCGTCGCGACCGAGATGGGATGCATGTCCCTGCTCGCGCCGTCCAGGCTGCCGCGTCCTGGTGCATGTTCCGCGCTCCGCCGGACGATGGCGGCGCGGCCTTGGCGGTCGGCCTTGCCCCCTCCCGCAAGCCTTCTCCGCCGCCCGCCGGCGCGCCCCCGATCCGGGCCCGCGCCAGCGCATCGGGTGGCGCACCGGAGTTTTCTGCTACATGACCAAGCGTATGCTGATCGACGCCACCCACGCGGAAGAAACCCGCGTCGTGGTGCTGGACGGTAACCGGCTCGAAGATTTCGACGTCGAGACTTCGACCAAGCGGCAGCTCAAAGGCAACATCTACCTCGCCAAGGTCGTCCGCGTGGAGCCGTCGCTCCAGGCGGCGTTCGTCGAATACGGCGGCAACCGGCACGGGTTCCTCGCGTTCGACGAGATCCACCCGGACTACTACCAGATCCCGATCGCGGACCGCGAACGCCTGATCGCCATGCAGGCCGAGGAGGCCCGCCGCGAACAGGAAGAGGAAGACCGCGCCGCCGAGCGGGATGCCGCGCCCGCGCCGCGCCCGCCACGCCGCGCCCGCCCCGAACCCGCGGCACGCGCGCCGGCGGCGGTCGAAGCCGGAGCGGGCGAAGCCGAATCGGTTGAACCCGCATCCGCCGAACCCTGGGCCGCCGAGCTCCCGCCGGTCGAAGGGACTTCCCTCGCGCCGGAGGCGGCCGCGCCGGAACCGGCCGCCGAACCCGCCGCCACCCCGGACGAGCCGCTCGCCGGGGAGGGTGCCGCGCAGCCCCTCGCCATGGCCAGCGAGACCCGCAGCGGCGCCCCCGATGCCTGGGACACCGCCGAGGCGGAGGCGTCCGCCGGCACCGAAGCGTCTGAGCAGACCGCGGCCGGGGCAGAAGGCTCGGATCTCGTTCCCGCTGCGCCGGCCGACGCCGCCCTCGAAGGCATGGACGCGGACCGCTTCCGCCCCGAGGCGGGCGAGACCGAGACCTATGGCGAGGACGGCGAGACCGCCGAATTCTCCCCGCCGCCCGATGCTATCGGTGGCGAATCCGACAACGGCGAGGAGCAGCGCGAACGCCGCATCCCGCCCCGTTTCTTACGCAACTACAAAATCCAGGAAGTGATCCGCCGCCGGCAGATCCTGCTGGTGCAGGTGGTCAAGGAAGAACGCGGCACCAAGGGCGCGGCGCTCACCACCTATATCTCGCTCGCCGGCCGCTATGGCGTGCTGATGCCCAACTCCCCGCGCGGCGGCGGTATCTCGCGCAAGATCACCGCCCCGGCCGACCGCCGCCGCCTGAAGGAGGTGATGGCCGAGCTCGATCTGCCGCAGGGCATGGGCCTCATCATCCGCACCGCCGGCGCCAACCGGCCGAAGCCCGAGATCAAGCGCGACGCCGAATATCTGCTGCGCCTGTGGGACGACATCCGCGAGCACACGCTGCGCTCGGTGGCGCCCTCGTTGATCTACGAGGAAGCGAGCCTCATCAAGCGTTCGATCCGCGACGTCTATTCGCGCGACATCGACGAGCTGATCGTCGATGGCGAATCCGGCTGGCGCGCGGCGCGCGACTTCATGCGCATGCTGATGCCGACGCATGCGAGCAAGGTGCAGCTCTGGCGCGATCCGGCCGCCCCGCCCGGCACACCCGGCCAGCCGCTGTTCGCCCGCCACCAGGTCGATGCCCAGCTCGACGGGATGCTGAGCCCCAACGTGCAGCTGCGCTCCGGCGGCTATCTGGTGATCAACCAGACCGAGGCGCTGGTGGCGATCGACGTCAACTCGGGCCGCTCCACCCGCGAGCGCGGGATCGAGGAAACCGCGCTCCGCACCAACATGGAAGCCGCCGACGAGGTGGCCCGGCAGTTGCGCCTGCGCGACCTGGCCGGCCTGATCGTCATCGACTTCATCGACATGGAGGCGAAGAAGCACAACGCGATGGTCGAGCGGCGTCTGAAAGACGCGCTGAAGGTCGATCGCGCGCGCCTGCAGGTGGGCCACATCAGCCATTTCGGCCTGCTGGAAATGAGCCGCCAGCGGCTGCGCCCGTCGCTCGCGGAAACCTCCCAGGTGGTCTGCCCGCATTGCGGCGGGTCGGGCCATCTGCGCTCGACCGAAAGCGCCGCCATCCACGTGCTGCGCGGGATCGAGGAAGAGGGCGGCAAGCGCCGCGCCGCCGAGATCGTGGTGCACGTGGCGCTGCCGATCGCGCTCTATATCCTCAACCACAAGCGCGACCGGCTGGGTGAGATCGAATCCCGCCACGGCATGCACGTGGCCTTCGCCGGAGACGACACGCTGATCGCGCCGGAGATCCGCATCGAGCGGGTGCGGCCCTTCGTGCCCTCCGAGGCGCCCGCCGCGCTGACGCCGGAAACCGGCCACGCCTATGCCCCGCCGCCGCCGCCGCCGTTGCCCGAGGCGGAGGAAACGTTCGAGGAGGCGGAGGAGACCGAGGCCAGCGAGCCCGCCGCCCGCACCGCCGCCCCGGCGCGGGACGACGAAACCGCCCCCGCCGGCGAAACAGCCCCCGCCGGCGAAACAGCCGAGGAAGCCGAACACCGCCGCCGTCGCCGCCGGCGTCGCCGGCGCGGCGGGCGTCGCGAGGAAGGCGCGGAGGCCGCACCCGCTGGTGCCGGCGAGAGCCCTGCCGCGAGCGAGACCGCCGAACCGGACGACGCCGCGCCGGCCGAAGTCCCGGCCGCCGCGATGCATGTCGAAGGCGTGCCCGAGCACGCGGAACCCGCCACCGCCGAGGATGCCGAAGCGCGTGCCCGCCGCCGCGGCCGCCGCGGCGGACGGCGCCGGCGGCGCGAGGATGATGTGCTGCCCAGCATCTCCGAACCCGGCGCCGAGCAGCCCGAACTGCCGCCGGTCTATGTCGGCCCGACGCCGGCCGACCCGTTCGGCGGCCATGTCTTCGATATTTTCGACGTGCTGGAACAGGCCGACGCCCGCGCCGCCGCAGACGCGGCCCGGACCGAACCGGCCGCCGCGATCCCGGCCCCGGTTGCCGCGCCGGCGATTGCCGCCGCCTCGGATGCCCCGGTCCTCGTCGCCGAGGAACCTGGTCTGCCCGCCGCGGTGGCGAGCGAACCCCTCGCGGCGGCTCCGCCGGCCCCGGAACCAGCCGCCATGCCGGCGCTCGCGCCGGAGCCGGCAGCGGTGGCCGAAGCCCCCCCGGCCGAAGCCCCCCCGGCTGGAGCTCCCCTGGCTCAGCCTATGGACGAGCCGGTGGCCGAGTCCGGTGCCGCCCCCGCGATGGAGGCACCGACGGAAGCGCCGGGGGAGGCCGGCGCGGCGAACGAGGCCGGCCCCGTCGTCAAGCCGATCCTCATCGGCATCGAGGCGGAACCGCCGGCCGAGAAGAAGCGGGGCTGGTGGCGGCGCTAACCGCATGCCGAGCGATCACCCGCCGCGCCGTTTCCCGCCGCTCGTTGCCGGCCCGGACCTGCCGATCTGTTCCGAACGGCGAGTCTGGGACGGGCGGTTCCCGCTCGACGTCATCCGCTTCCGCCACCGGAGGTTCGACGGCGCGCTGTCCGGCCCGCGTACCTGGGAGCTCTGGCGGCGCGGCCGGGCGGCGGCGCTGCTGCCCTACGACCCGGCGCGGGACGCGGTGGTGCTGATCGAGCAGTTCCGCCTGCCCGCCCTTGCCGCCGGGATCGACCCGGTCCTGGTCGAACTCCCGGCCGGCCTGGCCGATCCGGGGGAGGACGCCGAGACCACCCTCACCCGCGAGGCGGCGGAGGAAACCGGCCTGGTCCCGGACCGGCTGGCGCGCATCGGCGAGGTCCTGCTCAGCCCCGGCGGGTCGGACGAGCTCTGCGCGGTGTTCGCCGGGCGGGTGGCCGCGCCCGATCCCGCGGCCGACGGGCTGCTCGGCCACGCGGGCCTGGCGACGGAGGACGAGGACATCCGCGTCCGCCTCTGGCCCGCCGAAGCGGCGATCGAAGCGGCGCTGGCCGGGCGCTTCGCCAACGCGTTGACCATGTTGGCGCTGCTGTGGCTGGCCGCCCGCCGCCCCATGTTGCAAGCGGAGTGGACCGACCGATGACCGAACCCTTGTTCCTGGACGCCACCGGCCTGCGCGAGACCACCGCCGTGGTGGGGGAAAGCGCGGCGGAGGGCATCGTGCTCGACCGCACGATCTTCTATGCGCGCTCCGGCGGTCAGCCGGGCGATACCGGGGTGCTGCGCTGGGAAGGCGGGGAAACCCCGATCGCCGATACGGTAAAGGGCGAGGCCGGCGCGATCCGCCATCTGCCCGCGCCCGGCGCTTCCCTGCCGCCGGTGGGCGCGACGGTGACGCTCGCGATCGACTGGGAGCGGCGGCATCGGCTGATGCGCAATCATACCGCGCTGCACCTGCTGTCGGCGCTGCTGCGCGGCGCCGCAGTCACCGGCGGGTCGGTCGGGCTCGACCGCTCGCGGCTGGATTTCGACCTGCCGAACCCGCCGCCGCGCGAGGAGATCGAAGCCGGCCTGAACGCGCTGATCGCCGCCGGCCATCCGGTGACGACGGAATGGGTGGACGAGGCGGTGCTGGACACCAACCCCGAACTGGTACGCACTTTGTCGGTGCAGCCGCCGCGCGGGGCGGGACGGGTGCGGCTGCTGCGCATCGGCGCGGGCGACGCACCGGTCGATCTACAGCCCTGCGGCGGCACGCATGTCGCCAACACCGCCGAGATCGGGCGGGTGCAGGTGGTGAAGATCGAGAACAAGGGCAAGCAGAACCGGCGCATCGTGATCGCGCTGGCGGAGTAGGCCGCGCGGGCCGCGCCGATCGAAGGGAGGAACGACGTGATACCACTGGTAACGACGGACTGGCTGGCCGCGGAACTCGGCAAGCCCGACCTGGTCGTCTTCGACGCCACCAAATACCTGCCCAACGAACCGAAGGACGGGCAGACCGAGTTCCGGGCCGCGCATATCCCCGGCGCGCGGTTCTTCGACATCGACGAGATCGCCGATCCCGAGACCGACCTGCCGCACATGGTTCCGGCCCCGGGACGGTTCGCCCGGCTGGTCGGCGCGCTTGGCGTGTCCAACGCCTCCCGCGTGGTGTTCTACGACCAGAAGGGCCTGGCCTCCGCGGCGCGCGGCTGGTGGCTGATGGGATTGTTCGGCCATGACGAAGCGGCAGTGCTGGACGGCGGCCTGCCGAAATGGCGCGCCGAGGGCCGCGCGGTCGAGGCCGGCGCCCCCGCACCCGCCAGCCCGGTGAGCTTCCGCCCGCATTTCCGCCCGACGCGGCTGCGCGGCATCGGCGACATGCTGCACAATGTCGATCACGGCGGCGAGGTGGTGCTGGACGCCCGCGCCGCCGGCCGTTTCGCCGGCACCGCGCCGGAACCGCGCCCGGGCATGCGCGCGGGGCGCATCCCCGGCTCGCGCAACCTGCCCTACACCGAGCTGCTGAACCCGGACGGCACGTTCCGCGCGCCCGCCGACTTGCGCGCCCGCTTCGCCGCGCTCGGCATCGACGGCACGCACCCGGTGGTGACCAGTTGCGGCAGCGGCGTGTCGGCGTGCATCCTCACGCTGGGGATGCGGCTCGCCGGCCTGCCGGACGCGGCGGTGTACGACGGATCCTGGAGCGAATGGGGCGCCCACCCCGCCACACCGGTGGAGACCGACTGAGATGACCGAACCGACCAAGGCCGCGTTCCGCACCCGGCTTTCGCATGCCGGGCGCGCCGGCAAGCGGGTGCATGGCTTCGTCAACCCGCCGCTGTTG
The DNA here is from genome assembly GCA_021845555.1 of Pseudomonadota bacterium. Lineage (GTDB taxonomy): Bacteria > Pseudomonadota > Alphaproteobacteria > Acetobacterales > Acetobacteraceae > JAJZVS01. The sequence continues at coordinate 20,592 of JAJZVS010000004.1, read as the reverse complement.
CGCGGTTCCACCGTGCTCTATCCGACCATCGCCGAGCGCAAGGCGCTGGCGGCGCAGCGCGGGGAACAGGTGCTGACCTACGGCCTCGGCGGCAGCGAGACGCACTGGGCGCTGGAGGACATGATCGCCGAGATCGAGGGCGGCACGCGCGCCTTCATCGTCGGTTCCGGCCTGGCCGCGGTCACGGTCCCGCTGCTGGCGTATCTGAAGGCCGGCGATCACTGCCTGATGCCGGATTCGGTCTATGGCCCGGCCCGCAGTTTCGCTACCGGAACCCTGCCGCGCTTCGGCATAGAAACGACGTTCTACCCGCCGGAGATCGACGAGGCCGGCATGGCGGCGCTGATCCGCCCCAACACCACGGTAGTGTACACCGAAAGCCCCGGCAGCCACACGTTCGAGATGCAGGACATCCCGGCGATCGCGCGCGCGGCGCACGCGCGCGGGGCGAAGGTGCTGATGGACAACACCTGGGGGTTCCATTTCTTCCAGCCCTTCGCGCATGGCGTCGATGTGTCGATCCAGGCGCTGACGAAATACGCCGGCGGCCATTCCGACCTGCTGATCGGCAGCATCGCGGTGGCGGACGCCGCCGAATGGGAGACGGTGCACACGACCGCCCGCGCTCTCGGCCAGTACGCCAGCCCGGACGACTGCTGGCTCTGCCTGCGCGGGCTGCGCACGCTGGGCGTGCGGCTGGCCGCGCAGATGGAGGCCGGGATCGAGGTCGCCTATTGGTTGCGCAAGCGCCCGGAGGTGGCGGAGGTGCTGCACCCCGCGCTCCCCGGCGCGCGCGGCCACGACATCTGGAAGCGCGACTTCACCGGCGCCTGCTCGCTGTTCGGCGTGGTGTTCCAGCCCGAGTACAGCGCCGAGGCGACCCATGCGATGGTGGAGGCGCTCGATCTGTTCGGCATCGGCGCGTCCTGGGGCGGCTACGAGAGCCTGGCGCTGCCGACCACCGGCTTCGTCACTCGCAGCGCAGGTACCGGCACGTTTGCCGGCCCGGTGGTGCGGTTCCATGTCGGGCTCGAGGAGCCGGCCGACCTGATCGCCGATCTGGAAAAGGGGCTGGCGGTGCTGCGCGGCTTCGGGAAGTAGCGGCGACCCGTTCACACCCGCCCGCGCAGCCCGGCGCGTATCACCGCCAGCCGATCGCCCAGGCCGCGCTCCGCCGCCGCGGGGCTGCCCGTGCGCGCCAGGTCCCGCCGTGCCAGCACCGCCGGCAAGGCGGCGGCGATCGCCGCGCGCGGCAGACGGAGGGCACGGGCCGGCGCCAGCCAAGCCGCCGCCTCCGCCGCCAGCGCCGCGCGCACCGTGGACAGCGCGGGGGCATCTGGCGCGGCCGTGACCGCCTCCGGCGTCAGCCCATGCGCTGCCAGCGTCTCCGTCGGCAGCAGGCAGCGGCCCTGGCGCGCCGCCGCCGCTACCCCGCGCAGCACAGAGGCCGCGCCCCAGGCGGCGCCGCGCGGGCGCAGTGCCTCCGGCTCCGGCGCGCCCAGCAGCCGCCCGGCGGCGACCGCGATGCCACCGGCGCTGCCCAGCAGATACGCGCGCCAGTCCGCGAGCGTCGGAATCTCCGGTTCGGCCTCGATCTCGCGCGCCTCGATCGCATCCAGCAGGTCCTCCCGCTTCAGCAGCCCGGCCGCCAGCGCCTCCCCGAGCGGCGCCGCCACCTCGTGGGCCCGCGCCGCGCCCTCCACCACCTCGCGCCACCAGGCGAGACGCATCAGCGCCACCACCGGTTCGCGCGTCACCGCGCGGGCGCGCGCGAGTTCGTGATCGAACGCATACAGCAGGAACAGCGTTTCCCGCTGCGCCGGGGGCGCGAACAGCGCAGTGAGGTAGCGGTCCGGGTCGCGCCGACGCAGGTTCTCCGCAAGCGGTGTCAGGCCGCGCGCGGGCGCGCTTGACGCACCCCGGACCCGGTCATAGCTAGACGGCGGCATCGCGGCCCCTCGCTTGATCCCCCCACGCTTCACCCCAACGCGGCGGAGAACGTTCCATGGCTTTCGAACTGCCCACGCTTCCCTATTCCCACAATGCCCTTGCCGCCCGTGGCATGTGCCAGGAAACCCTGGAACTGCACCACGGCAAGCACCACCAGGCCTATGTCACCGCGCTCAACGGCTTCGTCGAGAAGGACGCCGCGCTCGCCGGCAAGTCGCTCGACGACATCGTGAAGCTCGCGCACGGCAAGGCGAACATGGCCGGCGTGTTCAACAATGCCGGCCAGCATTGGAACCATATCCTGTTCTGGCAGTGCATGAGCCCCTCCGGCGGCGGCATTCCCGGCAAGCTGGAAGCCAAGATCGTCGCCGATCTCGGTTCGGTCGCCGCGTTCAAGGACGCCTTCAAGGCGGCCGGCGCGACGCAGTTCGGCTCCGGCTGGGCTTGGCTCGTGCTCGGCACGGACGGCAAGCTGAAGGTGACCAAGACGCCGAACGGATCAAACCCGCTGGCCACTGGCGAGGGCAAGGTGCTGCTCGCCTGCGACGTGTGGGAGCACAGCTACTACCTGGACTTCCGCAACCGCCGCCCGGACTATCTGGCGAACTGGCTCGACAAGCTGGCGAACTACGAGTTCGCCGCCGCGCAGCTCTGAACCGCCCGACCGTCCGGCCGGGGGCGGAGCGCTGCCCCCGGCCGCGGCGGACTTTGGATGCTACGCGGCGACTGCCGCGCGCAAAGGCCGGGCGCGGCGTCTGAGCTGCGGAACCAGCAGGAACAGATAGATCACCGCGTAGATCAGGACATTGCCGAGGACATTGCCGCGCACCCCGGTGCCGGCGGCGGTGTAGGGTCCGCCCAATCCCTCGGCGGTGGCCCACACCCCGAGCGAGTACAGAAGCCCAAGCGGCACGAACACGCGCTCCCCCCAGCCGGTGAGCAGGCTGATGGCCAGCACCGTTTCGACCAGCGCCACCGCCACCGCCACCACCACCGGACCGATCCACTGCACCACGGCGGCTACCAGCCCGATATAGGCGGCGATCCAGGCCGGTTGCCCGTCGGCGGCCGGGGTGATCTGCGCCATGAAATGCATGAGGAAAGCGGGCTGCCACTTCAGGGCCGCATCGAACGCCCATAACAGGCCGAACAGGAGTCGCCCCGCGGTCCAGAACCCGTTCGGCGCAGCGGCGTTCCCGTCCTGTTGCCCCGAAAGGATGGGGATCACGCCCAGCACGAACACGAAGCCGATCGCATAGGCGACGAAGACGCCAGGATCGGTCTGACCGCCGCCATAGGGATAGCCCAGCGCGTTGAGCGTGGTCCAACAGAACAAGCTATAGGCCAACCCCAGCCAGCAGGCGGCCGCGAGCCCGATCCGCGTGATCAAGGACAGACCGAGCAGGAGCGCCACCGCCACCATCCCGAGCGCGACCGGCCGCGGGCCGACCCGTTGCACGGCATGTAAGATCGCCTGGAGATAGGGCTGCAACCAGGAAGGGGCGGTCGGGATCGGCTTGGCGAAGGCATGGATCACCCTCGCCGCCGCGACCGCATGCGCCGAAGGAGCGTCGGCAGCGGCGCTGGAGGGAAGCTGGGCCGCTCTTGCCGCCGTGAAGGGCAGTCCGTGATTGGGCGGCCACACCCAGGACAGGAACTGAACGCCGGCGTTGACGAGCCAGATCAGCCCGAACAGGCCCACCAACTGCCGGAAACGCCGCCCGGGATCGTTTCCGCTCGCGGCCGCGTGATCACCCGCCAGGCTTGCCGCCACCGCGACTCGCTCCATGCTTCGATGCCCTCCTGCCGAGGCGCCGGGGCATAACACAAACATCCCGCACGTGAGAATGACGGCAGGATTGCATCGGGCTTAAGGCGGTGGGTTCAAGACCAGGAGGGCGTCAGGCGGAACGGTTTCGGCGCGGCCTCAGTGCGTCACGGTCAGCCACGTATGCATGCCGGCACGGTAGTGGCCGGGCTGGTTGCAGATCAGCAGATATTTCCCCGGCTTCAGGTCCACCTTCATGATGTAGCTCTGTCCCGGCTTTTGGCCGCCGGAATCGGCCAGCTTGTCGATCCGGCTCTCGATCAGGCGGTTCTGCTTGCGGCTGTACGGCATCTCGCTCAGCTTGGCCGGCGGCTTGATGACCAGCACCTCGTGCGTGAGGTTCTTCGAGATATTCTTGATATGGAACACGACCTCGCCCGCCTTCACCGTGTGCGGGGAGACCAACAGCCTCATGTGCTTGATCCCGTGCCCCGCGCTCGGGTCTTCCTGGATTACCTTCACGACGCTGGCAGCGTGCGCCCGGGGGATCAGGCCAGGCACGAGACCGACCGCCAGCAGGCCCGTTGCGGCGAGCAGCAAGGAACGACGTTTCATCTCCCCCTCCCATTTGTTGACCATGGAGGTGTGAGAATGACCCGCCGTTCATAACGCCGCAAGTGCGTCGGAATGAATCCCTGGTAACGGTGGCCGGAAACCTACGCCGCCTTCTTGCCCAACAAGCCCTGCGCCACCAGCGTCTCGGCGATCTGCACGGCGTTCAGCGCCGCGCCCTTGCGCAGGTTGTCGGCCACGCACCAGAACGACAGCCCGTGCGGCACGGTCGGGTCCACGCGGATGCGGCTGACATAGACCGGGTCCTCCCCGGCGGCTTCCAGCGGGGTGATGTAGCCGCCGTCCTCGCGCGTATCGACCACCGCCACGCCGGGGGCGGCGCGCAGCGCGGCCCGCGCCTCGTTGACCGTCACCGGTCGCTCGAACTCCACCGTGACCGCCTCGCCGTGGCCGATGAACACCGGCACCCGCACGCAGGTCGCGAACACCGCGATATCCGGGTCCAGGATCTTCCTGGTCTCCACCACCATCTTCCATTCTTCCTTGGTGGCGCCGTCGTCCATGAACTTGTCGATGTGCGGGATGCAGTTGAAGGCGATCTCCTTGGTGAACTGCTGCGGCGTGGACCCGTCGTGCACGAACACCGCCTTGGTGTGGGCGTAGAGCTCGTCCATCCCCTCCTTCCCGGCGCCGGAGACGGACTGGTAGGTCGCCACCACCACGCGCTTGATCCGGAAGCGGTCGTGCAGGGGCTTCAACGCCACTACCATCTGGATGGTCGAGCAGTTCGGGTTGGCGATGATGTTGCGCCGGGCGAATTTCGCCAGGTGGTGCGGGTTCACCTCCGGCACCACCAGGGGGACGTCGGGTTCCATGCGGAACTGGCTGGTGTTGTCGATCACCACGCAACCGGCGGCGGCGGCGCGCGGCGCATGCACCGCCGAGACCGCGGCGCCGGGGCTGAACAGGCCGATGTCCCAGCCCGAGAAGTCGAAGCTGTCCAGACCCTGGACCTTGAGCACCCGCTTCTCGCCGAACGAGACGTCCGACCCGGCGGACCGGCCGGAGGCGACGGCCGCCACCTCGTCGGCGGGGAACTGCCGTTCCGCCAGGGTTTTCAGCATCTCGCGCCCGACCGCCCCGGTGGCGCCGACGACCGCGACCCTGTAGCCCATCCCACTCTCTCCATTGCGTGCCGCGGCCCCTGCCGCGCTGCACCGCAGTTACAGGCAGCCGCCGCGGCGGGCAAGCGCCGCGCCGCGCGCCGCCGATCGAACGGTTGGAAAGCAGGCCCGCGCTACAGCGACAACCGCAGCTTCGCCGCGATCTCGCCCACGATGCCACGGCGGAAGGCGAGCACGCAGACCACGAAGACCGCGCCCTGCGTCACCGTGACCCACGACCCGAACTGCGCCAGGTAGTTCTCCATCGAGGTGGTCACGATCGCGCCCACCACCGGGCCGAACACCGTGCCGAGCCCGCCCACCAGCGTGGTCAGCACCACATCGCCGGACCGGGCCGAGGTGACGCCGTCCAGCGTGGCGATCCCGAACACCACCGAGGTCGTGGCCCCGGCGATACCGCTGAGGAAGGTGGAGATCACGAAGGCGATCAGCTTGTAGTGCATGGTGCGATAGCCGAGCGAGGTCGCGCGCGGCTCGTTCTCGCGGATCGCCTTCAGTACCTGGCCGAACGGCGAGTGGATCACCCGGTGGATCAGCAGGAACCCGGCGATGAAAATCCCGGCGACGAGCCAGTACATCGCCATGTCCTGGTGCAGCGGGAAGATGCCAAACGCGGTACCGCGCGGCACCTGCTGGATGCCGTCCTCGCCGCCGGTGAACGGCGCTTCCAGACAGAAGAAATACACCATCTGCGCCAGCGCCAGCGTAATCATGGCGAAGTAGATGCCGGAGCGGCGGATCGCCAGATAGCCGAGCGCGAGGCCGAGCAGCCCGCCGGTGAGGCCGCCGAGCAGGATCGCCGCCGCCGCGTCAAGGTGCCAGAACTTCAGCGTCCAGGCGCAGACATAGGCGCCCATGCCGTAGAACGCCGCGTGGCCGAAGGACAGCAGCCCGACGTAGCCGATCATCAGGTTGAAGGCGCAGGCGAACAGCGCGGCGGTGAGGATCCGCATCAGGAAGATCGGGTAGAGCACATGCGGCAGCACGACGATCGCCGCCAGCATCAGCAGGAACCCCACCGCCTGGGCGCGGGTGAAGCCGAACAGTCCGGGGCGGGCCGCGCCGAGCGCGACCGGGGTGGCGGAGGCGGACATCTCAGGCGGTCTTTCCAAACAGGCCGCGGGGCAGGAACAGCAGCACGATCACCATCACCAGGAACACCACGGTGGCCGAGGCCTGCGGGTAGAAGACCTTGGTCAGTCCCTCGATCACGCCGAGGCCGAAGCCGGTGATGATCGACCCCAGGATCGAGCCCATGCCGCCGATCACCACGATGGCGAACACGGTATTGATGAAATTATCCCCCATGTCGGGGTTCACCGAGTAGATCGGCGCCGCCAGCACGCCGGCGAAGGCGGCCAGCCCGACGCCGCAGGCGTAGGTGATGGTGATCAGCCGCGGCACGTTGATCCCGAAGGCGCGCACCATCGCGGGATTCTCGGTCGCCGCCCGTAGCCGCGCGCCGAGGAAGGTCTTCTCGATGATCGCCCAGGTGCTGAAGCACACCACCAGCGCCGCGATCACCACCCAGCCGCGGTAGATCGGCAGGTACATGAACCCGAGATTGGTCGCGCCCTGCAGCGCGTCGGGGATGTCGTAGGGCATGCCCGAGCTGCCGTAGTAGTTGCGGAACAGCCCCTGGATCACCAGCGCCAGGCCGAAGGTCAGCAGCAGGCCGTACAGATGGTCGAGCTTGTAGAGCTGGCTGATCAGCGTGCGCTCCAGCACGATTCCGAAGATGCCGATGAGGATCGGCGAGAGGATCAGCGCCGGGAAGTAGCCGATCCCCAGATAGTGCAGCAGCACCCAGGCGGCGAAGGCGCCCATCATGAACAGCGCGCCGTGCGCGAAGTTGATGATGTTCAGCATGCCGAAGATGATCGACAGCCCGAGCGCCAGCATGGCGTAGAACGCGCCGTTGATCAGGCCCAGCAGCAACTGGCCGAACAGCAAGGGCGCCGGAATACCGAAAATCATCATCATGGCGGGTCGGTCCTGCGAAGCGCGGCGTGCTCAGACGCCCAGATACTCGTGCAGCTTGTCCATGCTGGACTCGAGCAGGTGGTTCGGGATCATATCGACCACCTGGCCGTGCTCCATCACGTAGTGCCGGTCCGCGACGGTGGCGGCGAAGCGGAAGTTCTGCTCGACCAGCAGCACGGTGAAGCCGCGTTTCTTGATCTCGCGGATGGTGCGTCCGATCTGCTGCACGATCACCGGCGCCAGCCCTTCGGTCGGTTCGTCCAGCAGCAGCAGCTTCGCGCCGGTGCGCAGGATGCGCGCGATCGCCAGCATCTGCTGCTCGCCGCCGGACAGCTTGGTGCCGTGCGCGGTGCTGGCGCGTTCCTTCAGGTTCGGGAACAGCTCGTAGATGGTGGCGACATCGAGACCGCCCGGCGCCACCACCGGCGGCAGCATCAGGTTCTCGGTCACGCTCAGCGAGCCGAAGATGGCGCGCTCCTCGGGACAGAACGCGATGCCCGCCCGGGCGATCCGTTCCGGTGGCGCGCCGATCAGCTCGGCGCCGCGATAGCGGATGCTGCCCTGCCGGCGGGGTACCAGGCCCATGATCGACTTCATCGTGGTGGTCTTGCCGGCGCCGTTGCGCCCCAGCAGCGTCACCACCTCGCCCTCCCGCACCTCGAACGACGCGCCGTGCAGCACGTGGCTCTCGCCGTACCAGGCGTTCAGATCCTTGACCTCAAGCATGGGCGAGTTCCGGCGCGTCCGAACCGAGATAGGCGGCGATCACCTCCGGGTTGCGCGACACGGTGGCGTAATCCCCCTCCGCCAGCACCCGTCCGCGGGTCAGCACGGTGATGGTGTCGCACAGGCCTTCCACCACCGAGAGGTTGTGTTCCACCATCAGGATGGTGCGGCCGGTGCGGATGCTGCGGATCAGTTCGACGATGCGATCGACGTCGGCATGGGTCATGCCGGCGGTCGGCTCGTCGAGCAGCATCATCTCGGGGTCGAGCGCCAGCGTGGTGGCGATTTCCAGCGCGCGCTTCTGGCCATAGGCCAGCAACCCGGCGGCGGTGTCGGCCAGCCCGGTCAAACCGACATCGAACAGCAGCTGGTGGGCGCGGTTGTCGTAGCGCCGGAGCGCGGTTTCGGACCGCCAGAAATCGAACGAGTTGCCGCGCGCGCGCTGCAGCGCCAGACGGACGTTCTCGAGCGCGGTCAGGCGCGGGAACACCGCCGAGATCTGAAAGCTCCGCACCAGCCCCAGCCGCGCCACATCGGCCGGGGCGATGCCGGTGATATCCCGCCCCTTGAAATGGATCCGCCCGCGCGTCGGCGGCAGGAATTTGGTCAGCATATTGAAGCAGGTGGTCTTGCCGGCGCCGTTCGGGCCGATCAGCGCATGAATGGTGCCGGCGCGCACCTGGAGATCCACATTGTCAACAGCGGTGAAGCCGTTGAACTCTTTTGTCAGCCCATGGGTTTCGAGCAGAATCTCAGACACAAACGGACGTCTCCGGCCAGCGGATTGGAACTCCCTGGCCGGCTGATTGCATATCCCCCGCGGGGGCGCAAGCCGCGCCCCCGTCCCGGCTCACCCCTCCCAGGTCGCGGCGCCGTGGCTGCCGATCATCGCCAGCAATTCGCGCCGGGTGGCCGGATCGTCGCGGAACGCGCCCAGCATGCGGCTGGTCACCATGGTCACGCCCGGCTTGTGCACGCCGCGGGTGGTCATGCACTGGTGGGCCGCCTCGATCACCACCGCCACGCCGCGGGGGGCGAGCACGTCCTGGATGGTGTTGGCGATCTGCGCGGTCAGCTTCTCCTGGATCTGAAAGCGCCGCGCATAGGCCTCCACCACCCGGGCCAGCTTGCTGATGCCGACCACGCGACGGTGCGGCAGATAGGCGACGTGGACGCGCCCGATAATCGGCGCCATGTGGTGCTCGCAATGGCTTTCCAGCCGGATGTCGCGCAGCAGCACGATTTCGTCGTAGCCGTCGGTTTCCTCGAACGTCCGTTCCAGCACCGCGCGGGGATCCGTGACGTATCCCGAGAAGAACTCCTCGTAGGCCCGCGCCACCCGGGCGGGCGTGTCGCGCAGGCCCTCGCGGGCGGGATCGTCGCCGGCCCAGCGCAGCAAGGTGCGGATCGCCGCCTCGGCCTCCGCGCGGGTGGGGCGGGGCGTTTCGGCTTCGGCACGGGGAGGGGCGGGCGTCATCAGGTTCACCGCGGAGCTTCCTTGGCGCTGGAGGGGAGGCCGGTTGGCCGCGATATGGCCCCCGGCGGCGATCCCGCAAGGCAAGCCAGCGCGGCCGGCCGACAGCGCGGGGTCAATGCACGCCCCCGCCCTGATGCGGGCTGTCCAGGCTGAACGCGGGGATCGCGACATCGAACGTCTCCCCGCTGTCCGGCTGCACCATATGATACTGGCCGACCATGAAGCCCGACGGCGTGTCGAGCGGCGTTCCGGAAGTGTACTCGAAGCTCTCGCCGGGTTCGAGCACCGGCTGTTCCCCCACCACGCCGGCGCCGTGCACATGCTGGGTGCGGCCGCGCGCGTCGGTGATATGCCAGGTGCGGCGCAACAGTTGCACGGGCAGGCGGCCCTCGTTGGCGATCTTCACGCGATAGGCCCAGACGTAGCGGCCCTCCTCGGGCTGCGACTGGTCTTCGAGGTAGAAGGAACGCACGCTCACGCGCACACCGTGCGTGGTGCTGCTGTAGTCCTCTGTCATGGCCGGACCGTCGCGCGCGGCCGGGCCGAAGTCAACGCGCGCCTTCCCTGCCGGCGCCGGGCGCTTGCCAGGTGCCGTTGACCCATTCTTCATGGGTCGTCAGCCAGGACGATTGGCATGAAACGGCTTCTGCTGCTCCTCGCGCTTCTGCTGCCGGCACTGGCCCCGGTTGCCCGACCGATGGCGGCCCAACCGGCGGTTGCCCAACCGGCGGCCGCCAGCCTCAAGTTCGCCACCTGGAACCTCGAATGGCTCACCGACCGCCCGGCCGGGAGCCGCGATCTGCCGGCGGACGTGCGGCCCAAGCGCCCGGCGGACATCGCCCGGCTGCGCGCCTACGCGGCCAGGCTGAACGCCGACGTCATCGCCATCCAGGAAGTGGACGGCGCGCATATGGCGGCCCAGGTCTTCCCGCCGGCGACCTACGCCATCCACATGACCCACGATCGGGTGGTGCAGCGGGTCGGGATCGTCGTCAGGCGGGGGATCAGGTTTACCGTCAACCCCGACCTGACGGCGCTGGTTCCGCCGCATTCATGGCTGCGCAGCGGCGCCGACATCACGCTCGATCTGCCGGGCGGCAAGCTCCGTGTGCTCGCCGTGCACCTCAAGACGGACTGCCATTTTTCCTCCCTGCGCGGCCGGCGGCCGGCATGCGAGGTGCTGGCCCGCCAGGTTCCCGCCCTCGCCGCCTGGATCCGCGCCCGCACGCGCGAGGGCATGCCCTTCGTCGTGCTCGGCGACTTCAACCGCTGGATGGACGTCCGCCACGGCCGGCCGGACGGGCTGTGGACCCGGCTCGAAGCCGCCGGCCCGCTGGTGCGCGCCACCGCCGGCTATGCCAGCCCCTGCTGGGGCGGCGAGCGCTTCATCGACCACATCCTCGCGGGCGGTCCCGCGCGGGCCTGGATGGAACCCGGGACCCTGCACGTGCTGGTGTTCCGCGAGCGCGGACGGCAATGGAAGGAGCGGCTGTCAGACCACTGCCCGGTCTCGGTGCGCTTCCGCCTGCCGCCGTGATCGCGTAGGCTTTCGCGCATGGACCCGCTGGAAGACGTCGCGGAAACCCTCGACCTGCCGCCCAAGCAGCTGCGCCGGGTGCTCGACCGCTGCCGCGTCACCCGCGGCAAGGGCTTCCGCCTGAAGGACCACGATCCGGCCGATACCGCTGGCCACCTGATCACGCCCGAGCAGGCGCACCACCTGGTTGCCGCCAGCGTCGAGCGTCTGGCCGCACTGCAGGAGAAGCTCTACGCCCAGGACCGCTGGGCCCTGCTGTGCGTGTTCCAGGCGATCGATGCCGCCGGCAAGGACGGCACGATCAAGCATGTGATGTCCGGGGTGAACCCCGCCGGCGTGCAGGTGACCAGCTTCAAGGTCCCGGGGCCCGAGGAGCTCGCGCATGACTTCCTCTGGCGCAGCGTGCGCGCCCTGCCCGAGCGCGGGCGCATCGGCATCTTCAACCGCAGCCATTACGAGGAAGTGCTGGTGGTGCGCGTCCATCCGGAGCTGCTCGACCGCCAGCGCATGCCGCCCGAGTTGCGCGGCAAGAAGATCTGGGACCAGCGGCTGCGCGCGATAGCCGGGTTCGAGCGCTACCTGGGCCGCCAGGGCACCGTGACCCTGAAATTCTTCCTGCATCTGTCGCGCGAGGAACAGAAGCGCCGTTTCCTGGCCCGCCTGGACGATGAGAAAAAGAACTGGAAGTTCAGTGCCGCCGACCTGAAGGAGCGCGACCACTGGGACGCCTATCAGGCCGCCTACCAGGAGGCGATCGCCGCGACCGCGACGCCGCAGGCGCCGTGGTTCGTGGTGCCGGCCGACCACAAATGGTTCACCCACCTGATCGTCGGCGCGGCGATGATCGAGGCGCTGGATCGGCTCGATCTGCGCCTGCCGCAGCCCGACGCCGCGGCGCTGGCGGCGCTGGCGGTGGCGCGCACGAAGCTGGAGTCCGAAGGGTAGGGGCGCGCGCCGGGATCAGCCCAGCCGGCGGCGATAGAGCGCGATCAGCCGTTCCCAATGCCGTTCCGCGGCCGGCTTGTCGTAGCACCAGCGCCCGGGGAACGCGAAGCCGTGGTGCACGCCGGGCTGGAGCTCGATCTCCCCCTGCGCGCCGGAGCGGGCGAAATGGCCGCGCAGTTCCTCCACCATCGGCAGCGGCGCCAGTTCGTCGTGCTCAGCGCAGGAGATGTAGAGTTCGGCCCGGCCTTTGGCGAAGGTCAGGTGCGGGCTTTCCGCGGCGTCGCTGACCAGCCAGGTGCCGTAGAACGAGGCGCACGCGGCGACGCGGTCGGGATAGCGCGCGGCGGCGGCGAGCGCGTAGGGGCCGCTCATGCAGTAGCCATGCGCGCCGATCGGGCCGGGTTTCGCTGCGGCCTCGCCGGCCAGGAACGCCAGCATCGCGCCGATATCGGCCATCACCGGCGGGATCGTCATCTTCGTGCGGATCGCGCGCATCCGCTGGTGCTCGGCGCTGCCGTGCGTCAGGACCTCGGGGCCGAACATGCTGTCGCGGCCGGCACGGTAATAGAGATTGGGCAACATGACGTAATAGCCGACGCTGGCCAGCCGGCGGGTCATGTCGCGCAGTTCCTCGCGGATGCCGGGGGCGTCCATCAGCAGCAGCACCGCCGGATGGGGGCCGCCGCGCTCGGGATGGCAGAGGAAGGTTTCCATCGCACCATCGGCGGTGGCGATGTCGCGGGTCGCTTCGATCATCGGGGCCGGTTCCTCCCTGGCGCGCGTGGCTGGTGCCGCGCATGGATTGTTCGCCATCATGCGGCGAAGCGGTCCGGCGCGGAAGCCGCGAATTGAGCCGGGGCCGCTTGTCGTCTACAGAACCTGCCGCAGGATCGCGTCGGCACGCGCGCGCGTGGCCCGGGGGGACGTTTGCGGCCCCTCGGGCCAAGCCACGCGGGTCGGACAGAAACGGACCGGCGGGTCCGACGGGCGAGGACCGGAACGGTGGGGCATCAGCTACGACGCATCGGATCGAGGCGCGCTGCCGGGCCGGCGCCCCGCGCGTGGGACCCCACTTCTTGGCCCATGGGGCAACCTGAGGCCCGGCCGGCGGTGCCGCGGCGCCCTGGGCTGGGGGCGATCCTTCTGCTGCCGGCGTTCCTCGGGGTCGCGGCACTCGCGGCGCCGGCGCGTGCGCAGGTGACGGTGGATCTGCACGCGCTCGACGGGCTGCCGTCCCGCCCGGCGCCGGAACCCAGGCCGAGGCCCGTGCCGACGACGCCCCATACGGTGGTCCGTGCCCCGCTCGCGCCTCATCCGGTCGCGCGTGCCCCTGCGCCGGGCGCGCGGCCGACGGAGGTGGCGGCAACCCCGAAACCGGCCGCCCAGACCGCCGTGGCACCCCCGGTTGCCTCCGCGCCGCTTCCCTCGCAGGCGGCGCCGTCCGCGGGCGGGGCGCGACAGGGCGAGGCTGCGCCGGCGCCGCTCGCCCCGCCGCCGGCGCCGGTGCTGGCCGGCAACCCCACCGTGCCGTCAGCGCCCGCCGCATTTCCCCCTCCGGCTCCGCCGGGGGCCCCCGCCCCGGCAATCCCGGCGGCCGCGCCGGCCGCTCCGGCCCACCCGCTCACCGTTACGTTTCCGCCCGATGCCAGCACGCTCGCGCCGGCGGACGCCGCCGCGATCACCGATCTCGCCAGGACCACCCCGGAAACCGACGCGACCAGCTTCACCGTGCTTGCCTATGCCGCCGGATCGCCGCAGAACCCGTCCGCGCCCCGGCGGCTGTCGCTGGCACGCGCGCTGGCGGTGCGCGCGGCGCTGCAGGCGGGCGGCGTGCCGGTTGGCCGCATCTATCTGCGCGCGATGGGCGCCGCCGTTGGCGCCGGGCCGGCCGATCGCGCCGAGATCCTCGTCAGCGGCAGCCCCACCCCGGCCGCAGGAACCGCACGATGACCCGTCCGACCCAATATCTGATCCGCATGCTGGTCTTCCTGGTCGCGGTCGCCGGCATCGCCGCCTGGCTCGCGCCGGCGCTGATCCGTATCTTCCTGAACAATCCCGATCTGAACATCCTGATTCTGGCCATCCTGCTGATCGGCATCGGCTGGACGGTGCTCCAGGTGGTCCGGCTCAACCGCGAGGTGGCCTGGGTGGAGGCGGCGCAGCACGGCCGTCCCAACGCCAGCACCGCCGCGCCCAGGCTGCTGGCGCCGATGGCCAGCATGCTGGCGGCACGGGAGGCGGCCCGTCCCGGCGCCGACCGCCGGCTGACGCTGTCGGCGATGGCCACCCGCAGCCTGCTCGATTCCATCGCCTCGCGCTTGGACGAAAACCGCGAACTGGCGCGCTACATGACCGGGCTGCTGATCTTCCTCGGCCTGCTCGGCACCTTCTGGGGCCTGCTGCGCACCGTCGGCGGGGTCTCGGACGTCATCCACGGCATGACCATCGGCTCGGGCGACATCGCCGCGCTGTTCCAGCAGTTGAAATCGGGCCTGGCGAAACCGCTGGAGGGCATGGGGATCGCCTTCTCGGCCAGCATGTTCGGGCTTTCTTCGGCGCTGGTACTGGGATTCCTCGATCTCACCGCCGGCCAGGCGCAGAACCGGTTCTTCAACGAGCTGGAGGACTGGCTGGCCGGGCAGACCCGCCTGTCCTCCGGCGTTCTGTCCGAGGGCGAAGGCTCGGTGCCGGTCTATGTGCAGGCGCTGCTGGAACAGACCGCCGAAAACATGGAAGGGCTGCAGAGCATCCTCTCGCGCGGCGAGGACAGCCGGGCGCAGACCAACCAGACCATCCTCAGCCTGACCGAACGGCTCGGCGCCTTCGCCGATACCATGCGGGCCAATCAGCAGCTGATGCTGCGGATCGCGGAGACGCAGGCGGCGCTGGGCCCGGCGTTGCAACGTCTGGCGGAGGCGCGCGCCGACGGCCCCGGGGACGACGTGGCGCGCGCGCATCTGCGCAACATCGAACTCTATCTGCAACGCCTGCTGACCGAGAGCGAGCAGGGCAGGGCGCAGTCCACCGCCGAGGTCCGCAATGACCTGCGGCTGCTGACGCGCACCATCGCCGCGCTGGCCGAGGAGCCGCGCTGATGGCCCGCCCGGGCGGGCGCGGAGGCGTGACGTGAGCCTGCGTCGTCGCCGTGGCGGCGGCGGGGCCGGGATGGAGGCTTGGCCGGGCTATGTGGACGCGCTGTCCACCCTGGTCATGGTCATCATCTTCGTGCTGCTGGTGTTCGTGCTGGCGCAGGCTTTCCTGTCGGTGGCGCTGTCGCGGCGCAACGCGGCGCTGGAGAAAGTGAACCGCACGCTGGCCGAGGTCAGCCAGGCGCTGTCGCTGGAGAAGGGTCACGCGAGCAAGCTCCAGCAGGCGGTGGCGCAGCTCAGCCAGCAGCTTTCCAGCAGCGAGACGGCGCGGACCGCGCTGGCGCAGCAACTGGCGGTGTTGAAGGACGAGGTGGCCAAGGCGACGACGGGGCAGGCCGCACTCAAGGCCCAGCTCGCCGGGACGACCCAGGCGGCGGCGGCCAGCGCGCAGCGGGCCGGCGAACTGGCCGGACAGTTGGCCTCCGCCAAGCGCCAGCTTGCCGCGCTCCAGGCCGCCGACGCGGCGCTCAACCAGACGGTGAAGGCCGACAAGGCGACGATCGAGGCGAAGCTCGCCGACCTCGCCAATCTCACCGAGCAGGTGGCGGCGCTGAAGGCGTTGCGCGACCAGATGCAGCAGCAGATCGATGCGGCGGCGGCGCGCGCGCAGAGCTCGCAGCAGAAGCGCGAGGCATTGGCGGCGGAACTCGCCAAGGAGCAGGACCTGAGCGCGAGCGCGAAGGCGCAGCTCGCGCTGCTGAACGAGCAGGTCGGGCAGCTGCGCGCCCAGCTTGCGGCGCTGGCGCAGGCGCTGGATGTCGCCAAGACCGCCGGGAAGGCGAAGGACGTGGAGATCGCCGATCTCGGCCGCAAGCTGAACGTCGCGCTGGCGGCCAAGGTGCAGGAACTGCAACAATACCGCAGCGAGTTCTTCGGCCGGCTGCGCAAGCTCCTGGCCGACGAGCCGGGGATCAAGATCGTCGGCGACCGGTTCATCATCTCGAGCGACGTGCTGTTCCCGGTCGGCAGCGCCCGGCTGAGCGCGGAGGGTGTCATCGCGGTCAGCAAGCTCGGCGAACTGGTCAAGCGGATCGCCGGCAAGATCCCGCCGAAGATCAGTTGGGTGCTGGATGTGGACGGCTATGCCGATCGCCAGCCGATCAAGGGCGGCTCGAACTGGGAGCTCTCCACGCTGCGCGCGGTCAGCGTGGTGAAGCTGCTGATCGCCGAAGGCGTGCCGCCCGGGCATCTCGCGGCGACCGGGTACGGCGACAACCATCCGCTCGATCCGGCCGACACGCCGGCGGCATACGCGCGCAACCGCCGCATCGAGTTAAGGCTGACCGACTACAACAAGAGCCACACGTCCTGAACCGCCGGCGAAGCCGCGGCGTCTGGGTCTAGCCCGTATTTCTCACAGCCTGCGCGGGCGCTGGCTCGGTCTTTGCCGCATCAGGGGCTTTGCGCTCCTTGCCAATACGCCCTGTATTGGGCGCGTCGCGCAAAACCCCTGACACGACAGATCCCATCGCCATCGCGCCGCGATCCTGTGAGAAATCCGGGCTAGTGTCCTGCCCCTGAAATGCCTTCGCATTTCAGGGACCAGCAGGCCACTGAAAACAAAGAGCTAGTGTCCCGACGCATGATGACGGTATTTGCGAGTCGGGACACTAGCGGCCGCCGGAGCCGCCGAGCAGGAACCACAGATAGAGCGCCGCGGTTTCCGCCAGCGTCTGCCGGCGGAGCCGGAGCGCGCGCAGCGCGCCAAGGCGTTCGCGCACGCCCCCGCGCAGCGCCGCGTCCAGCAGCGCGACATCGCGCCGCGCCGCCGCCGACAGCAGCTCCGGTCGCGCGGCGAGGGCGGCCAGGTGCCCGCGCAGCAGGTTCATGAACGCGGAGGGGCCGCGGCGCAGCGCCCCTAGCGCCCGGTGCGGGGTGGAGCGCGGCGTGCCGACGGTGTTGCCCGAATGCTGGCGATACAGGATCACCTCGGCGTCGTCGTGCAGGCACCGCCCGCCGGCGGCCGTCACCACCAGGTAGCACCACCAATCGTGGTAGGTCCGCTGCGGCGCCGTCAGCCCTGCGACCAGCGCAACCGCCGGCGGATTGAGCAGGATCGTGCAGCCGACGGCCACGTTCTGCGCCAGCGCGGCGCGAAACCCAGGCCGGTGGCGCAGCCGCGGCGAGGCCGCGATCGGCCGCAGTCCGGCATCCACCACCGTTTGTCGTGCGCAATAAAGCGCCGGCCCGCCGTCCTGCGGCTCCGACGTCAGGGCGGCCACCCCGCGCGCGAGCTTGGCGGGCAGCCAGACGTCGTCCTGGTCGGAGAAGGCCACCAGGTCCGCGGGGCCGATCCGCGGCGCGACCGCGTGCAGCAGCGCGAGGAAGCTTGCCGTCGCGCCGAGCCGGCCGGCCGGCGCGGCGACGCGGACGCAGCGCGGCTCGGCGGCGGCAAACCCTTCCAATATCGCAACGGTGCCGTCGGTCGAGCCGTCGTCGCGCCAGAACAGCGTCCAGTCGCCGTGCGTCTGGTCCTGGAAGCTCCGCAGCTGCGCCGACAGGAACGCCGCGCCGTTGCAGGTGGAAAGCAGGATCGCGACGTGCGGGTCCGCCGCGCGGGCGAGGACGCCGGACGGGGGGGGCGGGGTCATGCGATCGCGGCTGCTTCCGCGGCGGCAACCACCGCCTCCGCCGGCCCGTCGGCGACGATGCGCCCGCCCTCCAGCCGGATCGCGCGGGTGCACCAGGCCCGCGCGATCTCCAGGTTGTGGGTGGCGATCACCAGGATATCGGCGCCGGTCACCAGCCGCAGCAGCCGCTCCTGCACCCGCAACTGGAATTCGGCGTCGCCGGCGGACAGCCATTCGTCCATCAACGGGATCTGCGGCGCGATCATGGTGGCGATGGCGAACGAGAGCCGCACCGCCATGCCGGCGGAATAGGCGCGGATTGGCACGTCGAGGAACTGGCCGAGGCCGCTGAAGGCGCCGATCTCCTCCGTCATGTCGCGCGCCGCCGACTCGTTGATTCCACGCAACAGACAGCGCAGGCGGATATTCTCCCGACCAGTCGAATTCGGATCGATTCCGGCGCTGGGATCAATCAGCGAGCCGATCTCGCCTTCCACCACCAGCCGCCCCTGGACCGGGGTGTACAGCCCGGCGAGCGTTCGCAGCAGCGTGGTCTTGCCCGCGCCGTTCGGCCCGATCAGCGCCACCCGCTCCCCGCCGTCGATCCGGAAGCTGAGATCGCGCAGCGCCGCGACCACCACCCGATTGGTTTCGTCCGTCCGCAGCCGCATGCCTGCGCCGGCCAGCAGCCGCTTCTTCAGCGAGCGGGCGCCGACGTGATAGAGCGGGAAATCGATATCCAGCCGCTCGGCCAGGATGCGGGCCATGGTTCAGACCCAGAAGGCGATGCGGCTGCGGAACCGCGCGAAGAAGCCGAAGCTGAGCGCGGCGAGCGCGGCGGTATAGGCCCCGGCGGCCAGCCAGATCGGCGCCGGGGCGCCCGCGCCCAGCAGCGGCCCGCGCACCACCTGCATGATGACATAGAACGGATCGAGCAGCAGCCAGACCGCCCGCGGGCCGAGCGCCTCCGGCTTCCACAGGATCGGCGTCATGAAGAAGGCCAGTTGCATGACGCTGGCGACGATCTGCGGCAGATCGCGGAACCGCGCGCACAGCATGCCGAGCAGCAGCGAGGCGGCGAAGGCGTTGATGCACAGCAGCGCGAAGCCCGGCACCGCCAGCAGCGCCCCCGGCCCGGGCCAGACCCCGGAGAACGCCAGCACGAGCGCGATCAACGGCAGGTTGTGCGCGGCGACGATGACGTTGCGGAACACGCTGCGCAGCGCGTGGGTGGCGTAGGGCAGGGGCAGTTGGCGGATCATGCCTTCGGCCAGGATCAGGGTGGTGGTGGCGTCGGTCACCACCTGCGAGATCAGGTTCCAGGTGATGATGGAGACCGCGAGGAACGGCAGGTAGCTGCGCAGCGTCTCATGGAACAGCGCCGAATAAAGCACGCCGAGACCACCCAGCAGGATTGCGGTGGACAGCGTCAGCCAGAACGGCCCGAGCACCGAGCCGCGATAGCGGTTGCGGATATCGAGCCAGGCAAGCGCCGCGGCTAGCCGCCAGCGCCGCAGCCCGGTTGCCAGATCGGCGGCGGCGCGGGCAAGCCGGCGCGGCGCGGCAGCATCGTAGTCGAACCGCGGCTCAACCCTGGGTTGCGTCAGCATGCCCGGCTTATACCTGCGGTCCGGTTGCCGCGCCAGACGTTCCGTTGCCGGTCGAGGGCACCGCGAGCGGATCGCACCGACCGGACCTTGCCGCGGTGGCGAGCGGCTACGTTATGAGGCTTTTACGGCGCTGCCCGCTCGCCCGGCCTCAATCGGGGTCTTCGGCCCGGGGTTTTGGCATGGGCGGCGGTTCCTCCTCGGGCGCGGGTTGGGACCGGAGAAGCGGCAGCAAGGTCGGGCAGACCCATGCGCGCCGCCCTGGGCGGCGTCGCTCGGGCTGCGGCGCCTTTCCCGCTGGTGCCGGCGGCCGTGCGGGCCCGCTATCTGAGCGTCGAGCCATTCGGCTATCCTATTCCCGGACCCCTTACAAAGCGGTTACGGACACCACCCTCAGACTCTGCCCCCGCTTTGGCAGATTTTCCACTGATCGACTTGTCCGAATCTACCCGGCCGCCTCTCCTGCCGAAGCCCACGCACGGATGCCCCCTTGCGGTGATTCCTGGTAGCCGTGCGGCAGCCCCACAATTTCCCGTTCGCGACCGCCGGCCTGCGACACATTGAAAAAATGGTGCTGCTGGAGGGGATTGAACTCTCGACCTCTCCCTTACCAAGGGAGTGCTCTACCACTGAGCTACAGCAGCGCCGGGGCGCGAACGCCGCCCTTCCCTAACCGCCCGGCCGGCGCCGCGCAAGGCCCCGTGGGCCGCCGCCGGAGCGCCCCCCGGGCAGGTGGTGTCAGCCGCCGAACCCGTCCAGCGCCAGCACCCGCGCCGGCGCGCCGTCGCTGTCCGCAAGCTTAAGCGGCGCGCAGACCAGGAAGCTGCGCTCGCCGGGGATTTCCAGCAGGTTCGCCAGATACTCGATCAGGATCACGCCGCGCTTCAGCAGCACCTGGTGGGTCACATATTCCTCGGCCGGAGCGTCCGGCAGGCCGACGATGGCGTTGCGGATGCAACGGTCCTGCGGGAAGTCGAAGCCCACGGCCTTCACGCCGCGCGCGCGCAGGTACTCGGCGGCTTCCGCCGTCATCCAGGGCGCGTTGGCCCAGAAGCCCGGCGTGGCGATGTCCTCCACCCGGTCCCAGCCGGCGCGCAGCAACACGATGTCCCCGGCGCGCACA
>JAJZVS010000254.1 GCA_021845555.1 Pseudomonadota bacterium | reverse complement strand
GCGCCAACCCGCTCAATGCCGCTGGATCTGGCTGATGAAGGCGCGCGTGCGCTCCTCGCGCGGATCGCCGAACACCTGCGCTGGCGGTCCCTGCTCGACGATCGTGCCCTGGTCCATGAACAGCACGCGGTCGGCGGCGTTGCGCGCGAATCCCATCTCGTGCGAAACGACCACCATCGTCATCCCGCTCGCCCGCAATTCGCGCATCACCGCCAGCACCCCACCCACCAGTTCGGGATCGAGCGCGCTGGTCGGTTCGTCGAACAGCATCACGCGGGGTTCCAGCGCGATCGCCCGCGCGATCGCCACCCGCTGCTGCTGCCCGCCCGACAGTTGCGCCGGCGTGTGGTGCGCGCGATCGGCCAGCCCTACGCGCTCCAGCGCGGCGAGCCCGATCGCCTCGGCCTCCGCGCGGGATTTCCGCGCCACCTTGCGCAGCGCGAGCGTGACATTGCCGAGCGCGGTCATGTGCGGATAGAGGTTGAAGGACTGGAACACCATGCCGATGCGCTGGCGCGCATGGTTGATGTCGGTGCGCCGGTCCAGCAGGTCGATCCCGTCCACCACGACCGAGCCGGAGGACGCCTCCTCCAGCCGGTTGAGGCAGCGCAGCAGGGTCGATTTGCCGGAGCCCGAGGGGCCGATCAGGAACACGAGTTCCCGCTCGGCCACCACGAGGTCCACCCCCTTCAGGACGTGCAGCGGGCCGAAATGCTTGTGCAGCCCGCGCGCGTCGACGATCGGCCGGTCGCTCACTTGTACTTGGCGCAGTCGGGGTCCGGGTTGTTCGGCTGGTAGCCGGGATCGCCGGGAATGCCGTTGCCCTTGTAGATCACGTTCTCCAGATCCGTCGGCCCCGGCTTGGTGCCGAACCATTTCAGCGCGAGCCGGTCGATCGTGCCGTCCTTCTTCATGCACTTCAGGACATTATCGATCTGGTTGCGCAGGGCGACCTCGTCCTTGCGGAACGGCGTCGCCCAGGGGAGCCTGGTGTCCGTCAGCGTCAGGCTGGCGACGAACATCGGAGTCTTCTTTGCCGCGAATTCGACCACCGTATTGCCCGCAAGATTGGCATAGGCGTGCCCCGACAGCACCGCCTGCACCGCATCCGGCTCGGTGTCGAAGGCCACGACCGTGAAGCCGTATTTCTTGGCTTCCTGGTCGGCAAGCTGCTCATAAGGCGTGCCCTTGTTCACCGAGACTGATTTGCCTTTCAGATCGGCCCAGCCGGTGATCGGGGGCGTGCCCTTGCGGATGCCGAACTGGTACTCGGTCCAGAGATAGCCCTGGGTGAAGATCATCGCCTTGGCGCGCTCGGGCGTGACGGTCACCGGCGCGGTCAGGAAGTCGTAGCGCCCGGCCAGTAGCGCCGGAATCAGGCCGCTGAAGCTGGCGCCGTGGAACACGATCTTGCGATGGATGCGTCGGGCGACCTCGTTGAACAGATCGATCTGGAAGCCCTGCAACCCGCCGCCGAGCTTGGGAAAAGCGTGCGGCGCGTAGGTGCCATCCACGCCGGTCTGCAAGGGCGGCAGCGGTGCGGCACGGGCGGGCGCGACAAGGATCGGCGCGGCGGACAAGGCGGCGGCGATCAAGGCTGGCACGGCGGCGCGCAGGGTTCGGCGGAAGGGCATGCGTGGAAACTCCCCGGGGTGAGACGACGGTCGGCAGGACAGCGCCGACTACGCGACAACGCAGCAAGCAAGACAAGTGCCAGGCGGGCGGGCGGGCGCCGGCAGCCGCTGGCTGCGCTTGCCGGCACGCGCGGGATGCCAGCCGGGCGACGTTCCTGCGTCGCGGCCCGCCCTGTTCCGGGCAGTCGGGCGCCAGCCTGGTCGCATTCCGGCGGGGCCGGATCTGTTGCCGGAGACTCCGGCGTCAGAGGGTGCCTGTCATTGTGATACCAGAGCCTACGCGAACACCTGGCCCAACCGGCGGATCGAGGCGAGTGCTGCCTCCTGCGGCAGGCCAGGCCATTGCACCCGCATCACGAAATGATCGACCCCGAGCGTGGCGTGATAGCGCGCCACCTCCTCGCGCACGAACGCAGTGTCGCCGATGATGAACCGGTCGCGCACGAACTGCTCGAACGGCATCTGCGTGCTGCCGGCCAGGCCCCAGGAGGCGTAGGCGGCGTATTTGTATTCAAGCGGCCCGCGGCATTCCTCCAGCGCGGTCTTGTGGCTCGCGCCCACGTAGCACTCGCGCTCGATCGGATAGCAGGCGGCGGTGCGCCCGGCCTCGGTCAGCGCGGCGCGATAGACGCCCATCTGCGCGGTCACCTGATCGAGGGCGGCCGAGGGTACGATCAGCCAGGCATCGCCGATCCGCGCGGCGCGGCGGATCGCCGGCTCGGCCTGCGCGGCGATCCAGATCGGCGGCCCGCCGGGGCGCTTCGGGCGCAAGCCGATCCCGGCATCCTGCACGGTATAGAAGCGTCCGGCATGGGTCACCCGCGCCTCGGCCCAGAGGCGGCGGATCAGGCCGATGCTCTCGGCGAAGCGCGCGCCCCGCTCCTGCAACGGAACCCCGAAGGCGGCGAACTCCGGTTCGCGATAGCCGAGGCCGACGCCGAGGATGAAATTGCCCCCGCTCAGCACATCGAGCGTGGCGGCCTCCTCGGCGACATGCACCGGGTTGAGCAGCGGCAGGATCAGGATCCCGCCGCCCACCGTCATGCCGTCGGCGTGCGGCAGCAGATAGGCGGCAAGCGGGGTGAGTTGCAGCATCTGCAACGGCTCGGTGAGATAATGATGCGGCAACAGCAGCGAGCGGAACCCCGCCTCCCGCGCCGCGCGCACCTGCGCGACCAGGTCGGGGATGCGTGCGGCGACGTCCTCGCCGGGCGGGAACTGGGTGCTGATGAACAGGCCGACATCCATGCGGCGTCTCCCCCGCGATCGCGTCAGCCGCGCCGGCGCACCGCCGCGGTGACCGTGTTTTCCAGCAGGCAGGCGATCGTCATCGGCCCAACCCCGCCAGGGACCGGGGTGATCGCGCCGGCGATCTCGCGCGCCTCCGCGAAGGCCACGTCGCCGCAGAGCCGACCGTCGGCGCCGCGATTGATGCCGACATCGATCACCGTCGCGCCGGGGGCGATCCAGTCCCCGCGCACGAACCCGGCCCGCCCGATCGCGGCGATCAGCACCTCCGCCCGCCGGCACTCCCCCGGCAGGTCGCGGGTGCGCGAATGGGCGACCGTCACGGTCGCGTCGGCAGCCAGCAGCAGCGCCGCCATCGGCCGGCCGACGATCGCCGAACGGCCGAGCACCAGCGCCCGCGCGCCCGACAGCGCCACCCCGGCCACCGCGAGCAGCTTCATCACCCCGAGCGGCGTGCATGGCACCAGCGCCGGCCGGCCGGAGGCGAGCAGCCCCACGTTCAGCGGATGGAACCCATCGACATCCTTCGCCGGATCGATCGCGGCGATCACCCGGTCGGCCGCGATGTGCCTCGGCAGCGGCAGCTGCACCAGGATGCCGTCGATCGCCGAATCGGCATTCAGCCGCGCCACTTCGGCCAGCAACGCGGCCTCGGTCGTGGCCGCCGGAAGGCGGATCGTGTGCGCCGCGATCCCGGCGGCGGCGGCGGCGCGGTCCTTGTTGCGGACATAGACGGCGCTGGCGGGGTCCTCGCCTACCAGCACCACCGCGAGGCCAGGCTGAAACCCAAGCCCGGCGACGCGCACGGCCACCTCGGCGCGCACCGAGGCCGCGACGGCCTTGCCGTCGATCAGGCGGGCCCCACCGGCGCCGGCGATCAGACGCGCCCCATGGGCGCCGGCGATCGCATCGGTCACAGCGCGCCGAGCCGGGCGCCGAGGGCGGCCGGGTCGCCGCGCACCAGCAGGTGCTTCTCCCGGTTTCCCGCGCCATTCAGCACGCTGACCGCGGAGGGCGCAACATCCAGCGCCGCCGCCAGCGCGTCGCAGACCGCGCGATTGGCGGCGCCATCCGCCGGCGGCGCGGTGACCGCGATCGACAGCAGCGGGCCGTGGGCACCCGGCACCACGCCGCGCAGACCCGGCCGCCGCGCGCGGGGATGCACCTTCACCGTCACGCTGATCCCGCCCGGCGCTTCCCGCCACCAGCCGGTCACAGCGCCAGAGCCCTCCAGGCGCCGAACAGAACCGCCGCTTCCAGCCGCGCCAGCAGCGGCATGATGACGAGCTGGATCACCAGGATCACAACCCAGGGGCTGAGATCGATCCCGCCCAGGTTGGGCAGCACATTGCGGATCGGGCGCAGCACCGGCTCGGTGACGCGATAGAGGAAGTCGCCGATCGTCCAGACCATGCGGTTGCGCGTGTCCAGCACCCCGAAGGCCACCAGCATGCTGAACACCGCGGCGAGGATCACGGCCCACATGTAGGCCCAGACGAGATAGGCAACGAGATTGAACAGGATCGAGATCATTCGTAGCCTCCAGGCGCGGCCGGACCCTACCGGCGGATCGGGGCAGGCGCAACCGCGCCTAACCCGCCTCCCGCTCGATCTCCGCCCCGCAGGCGGCCAGCTTCTGCTCCACCGCCTCATAGCCGCGGTCGAGGTGATAGACCCGGTTCACCACCGTCTCCCCCCGCGCCGCCAGCCCGGCCAGGACCAGGGATACCGAAGCGCGCAGATCGGTCGCCATCACCGGCGCACCCGACAGCGCCGGCACCCCGCGCACGATCGCCGAGGCGCCGTGCACGTTGATCCGCGCGCCCATCCGGTTCAGCTCCGGCACGTGCATGAAGCGGTTCTCGAAGATCGTCTCCGTCACCATCGCCGCACCCTCGGCCACCGACATCAGCACCATGTATTGGGCCTGCATGTCGGTGGGAAAGCCGGGATAGGGTTCGGTCATCGCATCGACGCCGCGCAGCCCGTTGCGCCGACGCACCAGCAGCGCGTCCGGCTGCTCCTCGATCTCCACCCCCGCCTCGCGCAGCGTGCGGGCCACCGCGCCCAGATGCTCGACCCGTGCGCCCATCAGCCGCACCTGGCCGCCGGTGATCGCGGCGGCACAGGCGTAGGTGCCGGTCTCGATCCGGTCCGGCACGATCGCGTGGCGCGCGCCATGCAGCCGCGCCACACCTTCGATCGCCAGGCGGTCGGTGCCGATGCCCTCGATCCGCGCGCCCATCGCCACCAGACAGGCGGCCAGATCGCCGATCTCCGGCTCGCGCGCGGCGTTCACCAGCACCGTCTGCCCGTCCGCCAGCGCCGCCGCCATCAGCAGGTTCTCGGTCGCCCCCACCGAGACGAACGGAAACACGATCGCCGCCCCGCGCAGCCGGCCCCGCACGGCGGCATGGATGTAGCCGCCGTCCAGCCGGATCTCGGCGCCCATCTGCTCCAGGCCGCGCAGATGCAGATCGACCGGCCTGGTGCCGATCGCACAGCCGCCCGGCAGCGACACCCGCGCCTCCCCGCAGCGCGCCAGGAGCGGCCCGAGCACCAGCACGGAAGCCCGCATCTTACGCACGATGTCATACGGCGCCTCGGTGCTGCCGATCGCGCCGCCAAGCCGCAAAACCCTGCCGTCCGGCGCCGCCCGCTCCACCGCAATGCCGTGCTGCGCCAACAGCTCCGCCATCGTGTGGATGTCCGCCAACTGCGGCACGTTGCCGAGCTCCAGCCGCTCCTCGGTCAACAAGCCAGCCGCCATCAGCGGAAGCGCCGCGTTCTTGGCCCCCCCAATGACGATATCCCCCTCCAACGGCCTCCCGCCGCGAATGCGAATGCGGTCCATTATGCGGAGACTCCGGGGGATATGCGGCATAGCAAGGCCAGGGGGGCTTTGCCCCCCTGGACCCCCGACCAGGGGACATTGTCCCCTGGACCCCTCGGACGGCTTCGCCAGG
>JAJZVS010000253.1 GCA_021845555.1 Pseudomonadota bacterium | reverse complement strand
CGCGCCGCGTGCGTTCCGGCCTCCGGATAGCGCTCCTCCAGCGAGGCGCGCGGATCGCCAGCCTTCTCCCGCGCCGCGCGCGTCGGCGCGAAAGCGAGGAAACTGCCATCGCGATCGGCGATCTCGCCCTCCGGCCAGGGCGCCGCATAGCGGTTCCAGCCGGTATGCGTGCCGGCCGGCGCGGCGATGTCCGGCAGAAGCACGCCGGCGATCTCGTTGCCGTCCGCATCCACCTGCGGCACCAGCACGGGCCAGCCGCGCCCCGCCGGGGTAGGATCGATCCAGTCCGCCAGCGGCGCGGCGTCGTTGGGCGCCGGCGGCGGCGCCGCACCGGGGATGGCGGGGAAGCGCAGCGAACCAGCCGGAACCAGCGTGCCGTCATCAAGCCGCGGCAGGCGGGAGGGCGGCGGCGGCGTGCCCGCGCTCACCCACGCCTCCAGCGCCACCAGCAGCGCGCGCACCGCCGGCATCGGATCGTGCGGGTTGCGCGGGTTCGCGCAAGGGCCGCGATCGCGCGGCATCCCCGCCTTGCCCGCATGCTGGGTTCCGGCCAGCAGATAGCCACGCACGGTTGCGGGCAGCTCGAGGTCTCGCGTCCCGGCCGGATCGGTGTGCAGCAGGCTGGCGCCCTTCTGCCAGTATTCGGTGGCGGTGTTGGTTTCGATCAGCAGCGGATCGAACCCGTCCCCGCGCAGCAGCGCCCCTTGCGCGCCGGAGATCGGATCGATCGAAGGCGCGGCCGAGAACGGGAACGCCACCTCCGGGAAGTCATGGTCCTCGTGCCAGGTCCGCGTGCGGCCAGGCTGGGCGAACAGCGTGTCGTTAAACACCCGCCCGATCCCGGCGACATGGGTGAACACGCCGTCGAACACGCGCGCCCCGTCCTCGCTCCGGTTGAAACCGCCGGCGATATGATCGCGCAGATAGCGCCCCGCCTGGGAAATCCCGAAACCGATCGCGTGGCCGACCGGCCGGCCGAGCAGCGCCGCGCCCTCCGGCCCGCGCAGATAGCGCACGAAATCCCGCGTCGCCGCGAAGCCGAGGCCGAGCACGCGCGCCCCCGTCGCGCGGTAGTGGAAATCATAGATCGATCCCGGCTCCGGCAGCGTTCCTTCCGGCAGCAGCCGGATCGTGCGCGCATCGGCGAAGCCGAACGCAGCTTCCCGTCGCGGCCCGGTCTGCGTCCGCCGCACCGTCAGCCGGGCGTCGTCGCGGGACGCTGCTTCGTACGACAGCCGGAAGGTTTCCATCGGCCCGCCGCGCGTCGCGGGCACGAATTCCTCGCGGATGCGGCGCGTGATCGGCGCGCCGCCTTCCATCGCCACCGGGGCGTCCATGCCGAGTCCACCGTTCGCGCGCGGCGCGCCGGCATCCCAGCCGGACCAGGCGAGGGTGAAGCCGCGCAGCAGCGGGAAGCCGTTGCCGACCTCCGCGCGGCTCGCGGGCACGTTCCCCGCCGCGCCGGCGCAGAGATTGGCGAAGATCATCTTCCGGCCGCGGTTGTTCACCTCGTACAGCAGCCGCCCGCTGCCGCGCGCCGCACCCTCCGGCCGCAGCACGACGAAATCGGTGGAGAACGAAACCAGACCACGCGCGTCGCGCGGCGCGAGGTCGATGCCGGCGATCCCGGCATTGCCCGGATGGGCGGGATCGACCGCGCCGGCGGCGGTGCCCTCGATCCACTCATAACCGCCGACTTCGCCGAATGCAGCGCCGTCCAGGAACGGGCGCCGGGCGCGCAGCGCGATCCCGGTGATCATGCCGCTAGTCCCGGTACAGCACCGCCTCGGTGCGCGCCTGGAGGTCTTCGAACGACAGGCCCGGAATGATATCGCGCACCACGAAGCCGCGCGGCGTCACGTCCAGCACCGCGAGGTTGGTGAACACCCGCTTCACCGTGCCCTTCGCGGTCAGCGGATAGGAACACTGCCGGCGCAGCCGCGATCCCCCCTCCTTGGTGGTATGCTCCATGATAACCCACAGCCGCTTCGCCCCGATCGCCAGATCCATCGCCCCGCCGATCTGCGCCACCGGTTCGTGCGCGGCGCGGGCCCAGTTGGCGATGTCGCCGGTTTCCGACACCTCGAACGCGCCGAGCACCGTCAGATCGAGATGCCCGCCGCGGGCGATCGCGAAACTGTCGGCGTGGTGCACATAGGCCGCGCCGCGTACCAGCGTTATCGGCTGGGTGCCGGCGTTGACCAGATAGGGATTGACCGCCTCGGGCGCCGGCGCCGGGCCGGCGCCGATCACGCCGTTTTCGGAATGGATGATCACCTCGCGGTCGGCGGGGATGAAATTCGCCACCTCGGTCGGGATGCCGATGCCGAGATTGACCACCCAGCCCTCGGGGATGTCGCGCGCCGCGCGCGCCGCCATGCCGTCGCGGTCGAGCGGGATGAAACTGTCGGCCATGTCTGCTTGCTCCTGCTCAATCCGGCACGTGCAGCACGTGATGGACGAAGATGCCCGAGGTCATCACGTGCTCCGGCGGGATCGCGCCGAGCTCCACCGCGTGCTTGGTCTGCGCCACCGTCCGCTTCGCCGCCATCGCCATGATGGGATTGAAGTTCCGCTGCGTGTCCCGGTAGGTGAGGTTGCCCCAGCGATCGGCTTCCCAGGCATCGACCAGCGCGAGGTCGCCGGCCAGCGGATATTCCAGCAGGCAAAGCCGCCCGCCGATCTCGCGCACCTCGCGGTCTTCGGCGAGCACGGTGTCCGCCGCGGTCGGGGTGTAGAAGGCCGGGATGCCGGCGCCGGCGGCGCGGATGCGTTCGGCCAGCGTACCCTGGGGCACCACTTCGAATTCCAGCTTGCCGGCGGCGATCAGGCGCCCGGCGTCGCTGGCGGGCCGCACGAAGGAGCACACCAGCTTGCGCACGCGGCCCAGCGTGAGCAGCCGCGCCACCGCGCTGCCGTCGCGCCCGCCCGAGTTGCACACCAGGACCAGGTCGCGCGCGCCTTGCTCGATCAATCCTTCGAGCAGCGTCATCGCCATGCCGACATCGCCGAACCCGGCAAGCAGCACGGTCGCGCCATCCGGCACGCCGTCCAGCGCCTCCGCGGCGGAGCGCACGAATTTGTCGATCATGCGAGCGTTTTCTCCCGAAGCGATTTCCGGCAGGCTAGTGTGCCAATCCCGACGCATGTTTCCATCATCGGCGGCGGGGGGCGGCACACTAGCTCGTTGTTTTCAGTGGCCTGCTTATCCCTGACGTTCGCTGCGAAGGGCAGCAAACGTCAGGGGCAGGACACTAGCGGAGGCCCGCCGGGAGGGAAAGCGGCATGGAAGCAGACATCGCCCGCCTGCGCCGGATGATCGAGAGTGCGCGCCGCGCCGTGGTGTTCACCGGCGCGGGCATCAGTACCGAGTCCGGCATCCCCGATTTCCGCAGCCCCGGCGGCATCTGGACCCGCCAGGCGCCGATCGATTTCGGCGATTTCCTGGCCTCGGAAGACGCGCGCCGCGAAAGCTGGCGACGGCGGTTCGCGACCGACCCGGTGCTGCGCGCCGCCCGGCCCAACCGCGGCCATGTCGCCGTGGCGCAGATGATCCGCGCCGGCATCGCCACGGCCGTGATCACGCAGAATATCGACGGGCTGCACCAAGCATCGGGCGTGCCGGCCGCGCAGGTGATCGAGCTGCACGGCAATACGACCTACGCGACCTGCCTCGACTGCGCGGCGCGCGCCGAGATCGACGTGCTGCGCGCGGCGTTCGAAGCCACCGGCCGGGCGCCGCGCTGCGAGCGCTGCGGCGGGCTGGTGAAGACCGCCACCATCTCCTTCGGCCAGGCGATGCCGGCCGAGGCGATGGCGCGGGCCGATGCGGCCACGCGGGCGGCGGATCTGTTCCTGGCGATCGGCTCCTCGCTGGTGGTCTATCCGGCGGCGGGGTTTCCGCGCCTGGCCGCGCGCGCCGGCGCGGCGCTGGTGATCCTCAACCGCGAGCCGACCGAACTCGACCCGCTCGCCGATCTGGTCCTGCACCGGGAGATCGGGGCGACGCTGGGCGCGGCGGTGGGGGTACAGTAGGACTGGCTTCGCATGAATTATCGCCACGCCTTCCACGCCGGAAACTTCGCCGACTGCGTCAAGCACGCGCTGCTGGTCTGGCTGCTCGGCGCGATGGCGCGCAAGCCGCGGCCGTTCTTCGTGCTGGACACCCACGCCGGGGCGGGCGAGGCGGTGCTGGACGCAGGCCCCGCCGCGCGCACCGGCGAATGGCGTGGCGGGATCGGCCGGCTGCGTGACGATCCGCCCGAGGTGCTGGCGCCCTACCTGGATCTGGTGCGCCCGGCTTTCGCGGCGGTGCCATCCCGCTACCCCGGCTCGCCCCGGCTGATCCGCGCCCTGCTGCGCCCCGGCGACCGGCTGGCCGCCTGCGAACTGCACCCCGAGGACGCCGCCGCCCTGCGCCGCGCTTTCCGGGGCGACCGTCAGGTGCAGGTGCATCAGCGCGACGGCTGGGAGGCGCTCGGCGCCCTGCTGCCGCCGCCCGAGCGGCGCGGCCTGATCCTGATCGATCCGCCCTACGAGGCGGCGGACGAGTTCGACCGCCTGACCGCCGCCCTGGTTGCCGCGCACGGACGGTTTCCGTCCGGCGTGTTCGCCGCCTGGTATCCGATCAAGCACCGCGCCCCGGTCCGGCGCTTCCTGACCGCGATGCAGGAGAGCGGGTTGCGCGACATCGTCGCCGCCGAACTCTGGCTGCGCGCGCCGCTCGATCCCGTGCGGCTGAACGGCTGCGGGCTGCTGGTGGTGAACCCGCCCTATCGCTTCGCCGAGGAGGTAGCGCCGATCCTGGACGCCCTTCTCGACCGGCTGGGCGAACGCGGCACCGGAGAGGGGACCGCGCTGACGCGGATCGTCGATGAGTAGCGCCGTCCCGGAGGCCGGTCCGATCGCCGTGCTCGGCGCCGGCGCCTGGGGCACCGCGCTGGCGATCCAGGCGGCGCGGGCCGGGGGCGAGGTGATCCTGTGGGCGCGCGATCCCGCCCGCGCGGCGGCGATCGCCGCGGCGCGGGAGAACCCTCGCCTGCCCGGCGCGCGCCTGCCGGAGCAGGTGCGCGTCACCGCCGCCTTGCCCGAGACGGCGGCGGCGCTGCTGCTGGCGGTGCCGTTGCAGCAGCTCCGCGGCGTCGCCGCGCGTCTGTCGGGCGGCGTGCCGCTGGTATGCTGCGCCAAGGGGGTGGAGGCCGGCACCCTGGCCCTGCCGTTGGAGATCCTCGCCGAGCTGCACCCGCGCACGCCGCGCGCGATACTGACCGGCCCCAATTTCGCCCATGAGATCGCCGCCGGCCTGCCCGCCGCGTCCGTCATCGCCGGCACCGATCCCGATCTGCGGGAGCGGCTGATCGCCCGCCTCGCCACCGCGTCGTTCCGGCTTTACGGCAACGACGATCCGGTGGGCGCGCAGATCGGCGGCGCGGCGAAAAACGTGATCGCCATCGCCGCCGGCGCGGTGATGGGGGCGGGGCTGGGCGAGAACGCGCGGGCGGCGCTGATCACGCGCGGGTTGGCGGAACTCGGCCGGCTGGCGGTGGCGCTGGGCGGGCGGGGGGAGACGGTGACGGGGCTTTCCGGCCTCGGCGACCTGCTGCTGACCTGCACCGGGCCGGCGAGCCGGAACTACAGTCTCGGCGTGGCGCTGGGGCGGGGCGAGCTTCTGGCCGACGTGCTGGCCACCCGGGCAGCGGTGACCGAGGGGGTGGCGACCGCCCCGGCGCTGGTGGCGCGCGCGGGGGCCACCGACCTGCCGATCTGCCGCGCCGTGGCGGCGTTGCTGGAGGGGCGCACGACGCTGGCGCGCGCCATTGCCGAACTGCTGGCGCGGCGGCTGCGCGATGAGTGACGGCACGCTGCCGCCCCGCCG
>JAJZVS010000252.1 GCA_021845555.1 Pseudomonadota bacterium | reverse complement strand
ATCACCGGGATCTCCCGGCGCAGTTCCTTGCGGAGGACCGCGGTGAGCTGGAGTCCGTCCAGCCCGTTCGGCAGATTGTAGTCCGCCACGATCAGGTCGGGCCGCAGGCCGCCGTGCCGCACCAGATCGAGCGCGGCGCCGCTGTCCACGGCCCGCGCCACCTGGTGGCCCGAATCCTCGAGCAGCAGGACCAACAGGTCGCGTACTTCGGGATCGTCCTCGACCACCAGGATCGTGCCGGTGCGCCGGGTCGCGCCTGTCCGGTCGTTCGCCTTGTCGCGCGCCACCGGTTCGGCCGCCGGCCCCGCCGGCCCTTGTCCCGCTGGCCCTTGCGCCAGCCCGACCTCGACCGCGAACACCGACCCGTGGCCCGGGCGCGAGCGGACCCGCACCGGATGCCCCAGCAAAACCCCCAGGCGCTGCACGATCGCGAGGCCGAGGCCCAGGCCACGGCTGCGTTCCCGCGCCGCGTTGTTGAGCTGATGGTATTCTTCGAAGATCGCTTGCAGTTCTTCCGCCGCAATGCCGATGCCGGTGTCCCATATCTCGATGCTGAGCGTCCGCCCATGGCGGCGGCAGCCGAGCAGGAGCTTGCCGCGCTCGGTATATTTCACCGCGTTGGACAGCAGGTTGCGGATCATCTGGCCGAGCAGGCGCGCGTCCGTTTCGATCGTCAGTCCGCAGGGCATCACGTGCAGCACCAGCCCGCGCGCCTGGGCGTGGTAGAGGAATTCGTCCTTCAACCGGTCGAGCACCTCGTTGACCGGCACCGGCGCTATCACCGGCTGCACGATGCCGACCTCGAGCTGGTTGATATCCAGCAACGTGTTCAACATGCCCGACATCGCGCCCAGCGTCTCGTCGAGCCGCGCGACCAGCTTCTGGGCGCGCTCGCCCTGCACGGTCTGCGCCAGCAGCCCCTGGACCAGCGCGATCGATTGCAGCGGCTGGCGCAGATCGTGGCTGGCGGCGGCCAGGAAGCGCGACTTCGCGATGTTGGCCAGTTCGGCCTGATGCTTGGCGGTCTGCGAGGCATCGGCGGTGCGTCGCCGCTCGGTGATGTCGGTGAAGGTGATGACGACGCCTTCCACCCCGTGGTCCTCGGTACGATAGGGCAGGATGCGGCGGACGAACCAGGTGCCGGCCTGGGTCCCGATCTCCCGCTCGATCGGTGCCGCCCCGCGCAGCACGGCGCCCGCATCCGCCGCCAGCGCGCCATCGACCGCAAGCGAGGTCAGATCGCGGAGCGGCCGGCCGATATCGCTCGGGATCACGTTGAACAGCGCTCGTGTGGCCGGGGTGAAGAAGCGGATGTTGAGCTTGCGGTCGAGAAACAAGGTCGCGACATCGGTGCTGTAGAGGATGTTCTGCAGATCGTTCGAGGTGGTCCGCTGCCGCTCCAGCGTTTCCTGCAACTGGGTATTGAGCGCGGTGAGTTCCTCGTTCAGCGATTGCAATTCCTCCTTCGAGGTCAGCAGCTCCTCGTTGGTCGATTGGAACTCCTCGTTGACCGACAGCGCCTCCTGGGTGGCCGCCCGCTGCTCTTCGCCGGAGATCTCCAGATTGTGGATGGCGCCCTGGAGCTCCAGCCTGGCGGCGGCGAGTTCCTGCTCGAGCTCGGCGACCTGCCGCCGGTCTTCCGGCGCGGCCGGCCCGCCGGCGCGCGCCGCCGGCTTCGGATCGTCCACGAAGCAGATCAGCAGCAGTGCCTCGCCCTCGCTGAGCACCGGCCGGACGGCAATGGAGAAGCTCCCCGCCGCCCCGTCGGCGCCGCCCCGCCCGCCGGGCACGACGACACGCGTCTTGCTCTGCGTGGCCTCGTGGATCGCCGCCCGTATCCGGGTCCGGAGGCCGGCCCGCGCCATGGCGAGCAGGTCGTGGGTCGCGGAACCGGGCGCCACCCGCAGATAGCGGTCGATCGGTCCCAGCGAATAGAGGCACTCATGGCTGGGGGTGACAAGCACCGCCGCCGGCGCATAGGTCTCGAGCACGAGACGCCGGCACAGCTCGGCGAGGACCGCTTCGCGCGACGGCATCGGGCCGGGGCCCGGCCGCGCCGTTGTCTTCATGTCGCCGCCGGACGCCGTGATGGGACCCAGTTCGCCGGGCCGCGCGCGACGGACGTGGCGATACACGCGCTCCGTCTTGCCGATCGCCTCGAAGCGGGTTTCCGTGCCGGCGATCGTCTCCGCGCCGCCGAGCAGCAGAATACCGCCCTCCCGCAGCGCAAAATGAAACAGCGTGAGAAGATGCGCCTGCGCTTCCGGGCGCAGGTAGATCAGCAGGTTCCGGCAGGACACCAGGTCGAGCCGCGAGAACGGCGGATCGACCAGCACATCCTGCACCGCGAACACCACGACCGAGCGCAACTCGGCCGAGATCCGATAGCCATGCTCCTCCTTGACGAAGAAGCGCGACAGGCGCGCCGGCGACACCGCGGCGGCGATGGTGTCCGGGTACAACCCCTCCCGCGCGGTCGCGACCGCGTCCGCATCGATATCGGAGGCGAACACCTGCAGCTTGATATTCTGGTTGGCCGCGGTGATCGCTTCGCGGAACAGCATCACCAGGGAGTAGGCTTCCTCCCCCGTGCTGCAGCCGGCCACCCAGATTCGGATCGCCTTGTCGGGCCCGTGGCTGCGGACCAGGTCTGGAACAACCCTCTCCGCCAGGGCATCGAACACTTCCGGATCGCGGAAGAAACTGGTGACGTTGATGAGCAGGTCCTGGACCAGCAGGTCGAGCTCGCCCGCATTGCCGCGCAGCCTCTCGAGATACCGGTCCATCTCCTGCGCGCCCAGCCCGGCGAGCGCCATGCGCCGCTCGACCCGGCGTTGCAGCGTGCCGGTCTTGTAATGGGTAAAATCATGCTCGGTCCTGGTGCGCATCAACTCGATGATCGCGGCCAGGCGGTCCTCGGCCGGCCCCGGCGCCGCGGTCCCGGCCGGCGGCGGGTCCGGGGCCCGGCGCCGCGCGTGGGTGGCAAGCGCCTTCGGAATCTCCGCCACCGGAAGCACCAGGTCCACCGCGCCCGTCGCCATCGCACTGCGCGGCATGCCGTCGTAGCTGGCTTCCTCCGGGTCCTGCACGATGACCAGACCGCCCCGCTCCTTCACCGCCTTCGCCCCCAGGCTGCCATCGGTCCCGGTGCCGGACAGGATCACGCAGATCGCGTGCGGCCCGTATTCCGCCGCCAGCGAGAGCAGCAGATAGTCGAACGGCAGGCGCGCGCCGTGGCGGACCGGGGGGTACGACAAATGCAGCGCACCGTCGGCGACCGAGAGATAGCGGCCGGGCGGGATGACGTAGAGATGCTCGCGCGCGATCGGCATCCCATCGTCGGCCTGGCGCACCGTCATCGTCGTGGTGCCGGCCAGCAGATCGACCAGCATGCTTTCGTGGTTCGGATCGAGATGCTGGACCAGAACGAAGCCCATTCCGATGCCGTTCGGCAGGGCGTGCAGCAACTTCCTGCAGGCGTCGAGCCCGCCCGCCGACGCGCCGATCGCGACGACCGGGAAGTCCTGGAGGGGCGCTGGCATCGGCGGCGCGGACCGGGACTGCCTGGCTGGTTTCGGCCGCGGCACGCCTGCTACGTGGGTTCGTGCTCGGCGCATGCTGAATGGCTTCCTGATGTCAGCGGAGGAAAGTTCGCGCAGAAGCAATGTCGCGACGTCGCACGGTTGAAGCGACTATCGCCTGCCGTTGGGAACTGTCAACCGCGGCCCGCACCCTGCCGTCCCAGCGCATCCTGCACGCCGGCATATCGCCCCCGGAGCGTCTGAGTAGTTTCCGAGTCTGCTCCCGGCACTCTCCTGCCAGCTATCATTCCTTCCACAAGCCCTCGACCCATCCGCCCGCGCGATCCGTGCGCGGCGCGCGGCCGGACGTCCGCTTCAGCCGGACAACGTCCGCCCGTACCCGCGGAAACCTGGAGATCCGGCGATGCTCATGCGGTCCGCCCTCCCATCCGCGCCCGTCCGCGCACAATCCCTCGCGCTTCTGGACCGGCATCTGGCGGCCACGATTGACCTGCATGGGCAGGTGAAGCACGCGCAATGGAATCTGCGGGGGCCGGGCGTCGCCTCGGTGCACGAGCCGCTCGATAAGGTGGCCATCGCGCTCGGCCATTACTCCGACCTGATGGCCGTCCAGGCGGACATGCTCGGCGGCACCGTCCAAGGTACCGTCCAGGCCGCGGCGGCGCGATCGTTCCTCGCCCCCTATCCGCTCGACCGCGCCACCGCGCCGACGCACGCCGTCGCGGTGGTCGGGGCGATGGAGGCGCTCGCCCACTCCGTGCGCCGGGCCGGCGCGCATGCGCAGGGGTGCGGCGACAAGGACACCGCCGCCCTGCTGGACGAAGTCGCACGCGGGATCGAGCGGCAGATCTGGACCATCGGGTCCCTCGCCGCGGCCGCTGCGGACCACCTCCTTCGGTCCCGAACCCGGGCCGGAGGGAGCACGAACGGAATCAGGCCGGATCGCCCCGCGCGCCGCGCGACAGACCGGCCGGCCGCGTTGGCGGATGCGTTCGCCACCGCGGCGGCGGAGGCGACCCCATGAAAGCGGCCCGCGTTCTCGTGATGGAAGACGACGTCATGATCGGCACGCTGCTCGGCGAGATGCTCACCGACATGGGCCACGGGGTGTGCGCGATCGAGACCAACGAGGTCGGCGCGGTCACCGCGGCAATGCGCTGCCGTCCGGATCTGATGATCGTCGATGTCCGCCTGGGCTCCGGCAGCGGCATCCGTGCCACCGATGAGATCCTTCTGAGCGGGCCGGTTCCGCACGTGTTCGTCAGCGGCGATATCTCCGGGGTGATGGCGAACCGGCCACGGGCGGTCGCGATCCAGAAGCCGTTCCGGGCGGCCGAGCTGGCCCTGGCGATTCAGCGTGTGCTGGCCGCGGCGCACTCCGAGGGGGGAGGAAGCCATGACTCCGTCCAGGGGGGCCACTGAACCGGCCGCAAAAGACGAATGATCTGAAATCACGCCGGCCCGTGCCGTCATGGCCGGGCCTGACCCGGCGATGGCGGAACGACCCGGGACCCGCGCGATCGAAAGCCGCGCCGAGCGCTGCTGCCGGCGAACCCGCCGCGGCACGGCCGCAGCGCCGACTGACGCGGACATATTGGCAGGATCCGACATGAAGGCCTGGTGCGTCCCCCTCGTTCGCTGCGCCCGTCGGCGTGAGCGCCCGGTCCTGCTGTGGGACAGCCGGGACCCGGTTCGCGAGGAACTGTTCAGCGTCGAGCGCATCGAACAGCATGCCCGCAGCCTGGCCGCCGCCCAGCCGGTGACGCCGAACCCGATCAGGGGCCTGCCGCTGGCCGGACGGCTCGCCGACAACGCCGCGGTGCTTCTGGCCTCGCATC
This sequence comes from Pseudomonadota bacterium, assembly GCA_021845555.1. GTDB lineage: Bacteria > Pseudomonadota > Alphaproteobacteria > Acetobacterales > Acetobacteraceae > JAJZVS01. The sequence continues at coordinate 496 of JAJZVS010000252.1, read as the reverse complement.
GCGCCATCGCCGCCGCGGCCGACGCCGGGGGGGCGATCACTCCGGCCGCGGAGTGGATGCTCGACAACTACTATCTGGTGGAACGGCAGATCGCGGACATCCGCGCCGATCTGCCGCCCAGCTACTACCGGCAACTTCCCAAACTCGCGGCCGGGCCGTTCGCCGGCTATCCGCGCGTCTTCGGCCTGGTCTGGGCCTTCGTCGCGCATACCGACAGCCGCTTCGATCCGGACATCCTGTCCCGCTACGTGCGCGCCTACCAGGAGGTGCAGCCGCTGATGATCGGCGAACTCTGGGCGCTGGCGATCACCTTGCGGATCGTGCTGATCGAGAACCTGCGGCGGCTGGCCGACGCGATCGTGCAGAGCCGCGTCGACCGCCGGAGCGCGGACGCGCTCGCCGACAGCCTGCTGGGCCCCGACGCGGCCCACACGGCGCCGGCCCTTGCCGATCCTGCGCGCGCGCCGCTGACGGATGCCTTCGCGGTGCAGTTCGC
>JAJZVS010000251.1 GCA_021845555.1 Pseudomonadota bacterium | reverse complement strand
CATGTTGCCCAGCCGCGCCTCGGCATTGCCGAGCAGCAGATACCCCTCGCGCGCCTTGGCCGAATGGGGATCGAGCGTCGGCAGCGCCCGGCGCAGCTCGTCGATCAGCGCCATCTCCTGGCGCGCGCGCGCCTCGGCGGCAACGATGCGGGCGGCGAGCGGCGCGGCCGGCAGTTCGGGCGAACCGCCCACCAGATAGAGCAGCAGCCCCCCGAGCGGGACCAGGACCAACGCCGCCCAGAGCGGCGAACGCCCGACGGCGACCGGCGCGGGATCCGCGCGCGCGGCGTCCGTCAGCAACCGGCGCTGCACCTCCAGCACGGCGCTCGCGTGTTCCGGGGCGCCGATCCGCCCGTCGGCCAGATCGCGGTCGAGTTCGGCGAGTTGCGCGCGATGCAGCGCCAGGGCCTGGTCCCGCGGACCGCGCGCGGTGACGCCGCGGCGGAGCGAGAGGGCGAGCGGCGCGAGCGCGACGCCAGCGAGCGCGACAATGGCAAGCCAGATCATGCGGCGAGGGTCACTTCAAGAGATCGGCGAGCCGGCGTTGCTCGGCGGGCGACAGGGGATCGGGACCGACCGGATGGCGGCGGCGGGCCAGCGCCACCGCCGCGCCGCCGACCGCCAGCGCGATCGCCGGGGCGCCCCACAACACATAGGTCATCGGATCGAACGGCGGCTTCAGCCGGACGAAATTGCCGTAGCGCGCCACCATCCAGTCGATGATCCGCCGGTCGGACCAGCCCGCCAGGACCCGCCGGCGCACGATGCCGCGCAGCTGCGCGGCCAGCGTCGCGTCCGACTGCTCGATGCTCTCGTTCTGGCACACCAGGCAGCGCAGCTGCATGCCGATCGCCTCGGCGCGCTTCTCCAGCACCGGGTTGGCGAGCATCTCGCTCGGGTTGCTGACGGCGAAGGCCGGGGTAGCCGCCAGTACCAGCAGCAGGCCGAGGGCGGCGAGGGCGCGAGTCATGCCAGCTTGGCCAGCAGGGGCGCGAGGGTGTTGCGTACCGAGTCCTCCGAGAGGCCGCCGGCGTAGCGCAGGCGGACGATGCCGGTGCGATCGACCACGTAGGTCTCCGGCACGCCATAGAGGCCGAAATTGATCGCCGTCCGCCCGTCGGCGTCGCGCGCGACCCGCAGGTATGGGTTGCCGCGCGTGTTCAGGAAACGCGTGGTGGCCGCCACGCTGTCCTTGTAGGCGATGCCCCAGATCGGCACGCCCTTGGCTTGCAGCGCCATCAGGGTGGGCGATTCCTCGATGCAGGGGACGCACCAGGAGGCGAAGAAGTTGACCAGGGCCGGCAGCTTGCCCGCGGTCACGTCGGTATTGGCGAACCCCGCCGAGGGCGGCTGGCCGGGCAGGGAGAACGTTGGCAGGGGTTTGCCGATCAACATGCTCTTGAGCGCGTGCGGATCGTAGGTCCCCTGCTGCATGCGCGCGAGCAGCGTCCAGAACAGCCCGCTGCCGACCGCGGCGATCCCGAGCGGCGCGGCCATCAGCAGACGTCGGCGGGTGGTTGCGTCCATGGCCATCCTTCAGGCGGGCACGCCGACGGCGCCGCGCTTGGCCGGGGCGCCCACGCGCAACCGCCGGTCCACCAGCGACAATGCCCCGCCGGCGGCCATCACCAGCGCGCCGAGCCAGACGAACGGGGCCATCGTGTTCACGTGCAGCCGCAGCACCACCTGTCCGTCCTGCTCCCCGCCCAGCGCCACATAGAGATCGCGCAGCACGTTGGTCTGGATCGCCGTGTCGGTGACCGTCTGGTGCTGCTGGGGGAAGGTGTGCAGCGACGGGTGGACCAACGCGACCAGCGCCCCGTCCCGGCTGATGCGCAGATCGGCCACCTGCGCGGTGTAATCCGGTCCCGGCACCTGATGCAGCCCGACCAGTTTCCAGTCGTAACCGCCAAAATGGATGGTCTGGCCGGGCCGGGCGGCCACGACCGTGCTGGCGGCGAGCGACATCCCGGCGATTCCGGCCACGGTGACGCCCATGCCGGCATGGGCGATCGCAGCGCCCCAGACCGACAGCGGCTGCGCCACCAGCCGGGCCCAGCTGTTCGCCAGCGGGATGCGGAACAGGCGGATCCGCTCGACCAGCTCGGCGAACGCGCCGAGGATCAGCCAGGCGGCAGCGGCGAAGCCGGCGGAAGCGAAAGCGCGGTGCAGTCCTGCCTCGGCCGCGATGCCGATCAGCGCGGCGATCGCGCCTGCCCACCACAGCCGCAGCAGCGCCGGCAGCAGGTCGGCGCGTTTCCAGGGCAGCACCGGCCCCACGCTCATGGCCAGGAACAGCGGCACCAGCAGCGGCACGACGGTCAGGTGGAAATAGGGCGGGCCGACGCTGAGGTCGGAATGGAAGAGTGCGGCGAGCAGCGGATAGGCGGTGCCGGTAAACACCACCGCGCAGACCGAACAGAGCAGCACGTTGTTCAGCACCAGCGCGCCCTCGCGGGAGATCGGCGCGAACACGCCGGTGGCGGCCATCGCCGGCGCCCGGAAGGCGAACAGCGCGAGCGAGCCGCCGATCGTCAGCGCGAGCAGGCCAAGGATGAACACGCCCTGCGTCGGGGCCACGGCGAAGCTGTGCACCGAATTGAGGATGCCTGAGCGCACCATGAACGTGCCGGTGAGGCTGAGCGAGAAGGTGGCGATCGCCAGCAGGACCGACCAGGTCTTCAGCGTCTCCCGCTTTTCCACCACGATCGCGCAGTGGAGCAGCGCGGTGCCGGTGAGCCAGGGCAGCAGCGAGGCGTTCTCCACCGGATCCCAGAACCAGTAGCCGCCCCAGCCGAGCTCGTAATAGGCCCACCAGGACCCGAGCGCGATGCCGCAGGTCAGGAAGCACCAGGCGGCCAGCGTCCAGGGCCGCACCCAGCGGCCCCAGGCAGCGTCGACGCGCCCTTCCAGCAGCGCGGCGACCGCGAAGGCGAAGGGGATCGAGAAGCCGACATAGCCGGCGTAGAGGATCGGCGGATGGATCGCGAGGCCCGGGTCCTGCAGCAGCGGATTGATCGCCGCTCCCTGGATCGGCGGCGGCCACAGCCGGGCGAACGGGTTGGACGCGGTCAGGGTGAACAGCAGGAACCCCGCCGAGACGATCCCGAGCACGCCGATCACCCGGGCCCGCAGCGCCGAGGGCAGGCCGCGGCCGAACAGCGCCACCGCGCCGCCGCACAGCGACAGGATCAAGCACCACAGCAGGATCGAGCCGTCGTGATTCCCCCAGGTGCCGGTGATCCGGTAGAACAGCGGCTCGGCGCTGCTGGAGTTCTCGGCCACATCGACCACCGAGAAATCATTGACCACCGCGCTCCAGATCAGGCAGCCGTAGCTGGCCAGCATGGCGATCATCTGGCCGAGCGCCAGCGCCGGCGCGGCGGCCATCAGCCGGGGATCGTTCGCGCGCGCGCCGACGATCGGCAGCACCGCCTGCGCCGCCGCGATCGCGACCGCGAGAGCGAGGGCGAAATGACCGAGTTCGGGGATCATCCGCCGGTCGGTCCGTTGCCGGATGCGTGCTGCATGCTGTCCACCTTCCTGAAGCTGGCTTTGTCCCACCATGTGGAGGCAGGCGGCGGCCCTCCGGCCGCGGGGTTCCAGTGGCCGCTCTTTTTCAACGCGTCCACCACTTCCTTCGGCATGTAGTCGGAATCGTGCTTGGCGAGCACCTCGCTCGCCCGGAACGTGCCGTTCGGGCGGATGCTGCCGATCGCGACGATCCCCTGGCCCTCGCGGAACAGGTCCGGCAGCAGGCCGACGTAGCTGACCTGCACGCTGGATTTGCCGTCGGTGACGCGGAACACCGCCTTCGGATGGCCGTCGATCTCGGTGTGCTCGACGCTGCCCATCTGCACCAACCCGCCGAGCCGCAGCACCTGGCCGGGCGGCGGGTCCTTCTGCGCGATCTGGGTCGGCGTCACGAAGAAGGTCAGGCTGCTCTGGAACGCGGTGAGCGCCAGCGCGCTGGCCGAGCCGACCCCGATGCCGCAGGCGAGCAGCAGATAGAGGCGACGACGCTTGCGGGTCATGAGGTCTTCTCCGAGGCACGGCGGGCACGGCGCGGATCGATCGCCGCGAGCTTGCGGGTGGCGGCGCGCATCCGCCGCCATGCGGCAAGGGCGAATCCGCCCGGCACGATCACGCCGAGCGCGTAGGAAGCGGCGACGTAGGGGAGGAACGTCATGCCGGCCCCCATTCTTCGGCGCCGGCGTGCTGGGCGCGCGCCATCAGCAGCGCGCGGATGCGCCGCTCCATCACTGCCGCGCGCAGGCGCGCGGTGACGATCGCGGCGAACGCCAGCGTGAAGCCGAGCGTGCTGAACAGCAGCGGCCACAGCATCGAGATATACATATGCGGCGCGCCAGTCAGCGAGATGGTGTTGCCCTGGTGCAGCGTGTTCCACCAATCGACGCTGAACTTGATGATCGGCAGGTCGACCACGCCGATCAGCGCCAGGATGGCGCCGGCGCGATAGCCGCGCTCGGGGTTGTCGAACGCGCGGATCAGCGTGATGTGGCCGAGATAAAGGAAGAACAGCACCAGCACCGAGGTCAGCCGCGCGTCCCACACCCACCACGCGCCCCACATCGGCTTGCCCCACAGGCTGCCAGTGATCAGGCACAGCGCGGCGAAGGCGGCGCCCACCGGACCGATCTCCTGCGCCGCCAGGTCGGCCAGCGGATGGCGCCAGACCAGCGAGGCGACCGAACAGGCGGCGAGCGCGGCGTAGCCGGCCGAGGCCAGCCAGGCGGCGGGGACATGCACATACATGATCCGCACCGCGTCGCCCTGCTGCCAGTCGGCAGGGGAGAAGAACAAGCCCCACACCAGGCCGATCGCGGTCAGGATCAGCGCGCCGGCGGTGAGCCAGGGCAACACGGCGCCTGCCAGGCGCAGGAAGCGCCCGGGGTTGGCGAAGCGATGCAAGTTGCGCCGGGGCGGCGCGAGGCTGGCGGTGGCGTCCACGATCACTCTGTTCCCTGGCAAGGTTCTCTACCCCAGGCGGGGCGACGGATGAAGGTCCGCGGCATTGCAATGCTGTAAGGCGAGGGGCTGTAAGGCGAGGGGCTGTAAGGCGAGGGGCTGTAAGGCGGGCAGTCGTTCAGGTGGGCAGCGGTCGCGCGCTGCCCGACCCGGGGGGGTGTGCTATGCTGGCGCGGGTCGAGGCGGCGGAGGGCCGGATGAGCGAGGCGCGACAGCAGGACTTCGGGTTGGAGGCATTCCTTGCCTGGGAAGCCGATCAGCCGCAGCGGTGGGAGCTGATCGACGGCAGGCCGCGGCTGATGACCGGCGGGACCCAGGCCCATTGGCTGATCGCCGGGAACATCGTCGCCGCGTTGCGGCCAAGGCTGCGCGGGTCTCCCTGCCGGGCTGGCGGATCGGATCTGCGCGTCGTGACCGGCAATGGCAATGTTCGCTATCCGGACGCGATGATCGATTGCGGCGCGCTCCGTCCCGATTCGCCCGATGTCTCCGAACCTGCGGTCGTGTTCGAGGTCCTCTCCCGTTCCACCGCCCTGATCGACCTTCACGCGAAGCTGCGCGACTACGATGCCACGCCAGGCATCCGGCTCTATGTCGTGGTGGCGCAGGACACGCCCTGGGTCGCGGTCTGGACCCGCGACCCGAGCGGACGGCTCGCGGTCGCCGCGGCGCTCTCGGAGTCCGACGCGGCGCTGAAGCTCGATCCGGTGCCGGCCGCGCTGCCGCTGGCCGAGATCTATGAGGGCCTGTCCTTCCCGGCCCCCGCCGCGGCATGAGTCGGCCCCCGCCGCGCCAGTACTGGCTGGTGAAATCCGAACCCGAGGCGTTCTCCTGGGACCAGCAGGTGGCCAACGGCGTGGAACCCTGGACCGGGGTCCGCAACCACGCGGCGAAGAACAACCTGAAAGCGATGC
>JAJZVS010000250.1 GCA_021845555.1 Pseudomonadota bacterium | reverse complement strand
CACCGCGATCCGCGTGGTGCCGTGGATGGAAGCCGCCGCGGCTTCATGGACGATCTGCCGGGCGCGGGCGGTCAGCGTGGCCTTGTCCCAGTCGAAGAACACCAGGAACGACCGGGCCGCCGCCGGGGCGGGTGCCGCCGCCGCGGGGGCCACGGGTTCGGCGGCCGCCACCGGCGCGGGGGGCGGCGGGACGTCGAACGCATAGCGCACGCCGATCAGGAACTGGTGGTCGAACTGCGGGCCGAGCTTCAGCGTGCCGCCCGGCACCCCGCCAGGGCCGGTGCCGGCGAATTTCGCCCCGGCGGTGATGTCGCGGAAGCGGTATTCCGCCGTCAGCGACAGGCCCGGCATGCCCGGGATCGGGAATGCCGCGCCGAGCATCGCCTGCCAGGCGAATCGGCCGTCCTGCGCGTTGGTGCGGTAGGCGGTGGCGCCGCCGGGGGCGACGAAACCGACCCCCTGCATCCGCTCCCACAGATAGCCGGCGCCGAGGCCGAGATAGGGGAAGATGTAGCGGTTGCGGATATCGAGGTCGTACAGCGCGTTGACCATCACGCCGTAGGTCTCGGCATGGCCGCTGGCGCCGGTGACGACCGGCGAGCGGGCGAGCTGGTCGATCCCGGTGCGGTCGAAATCGCCCTGCACCTCGAACCGCCAGCCGCCGCCGGTTGCGTAGCCGACGCTGCCGAGCAGGGCGAAGCCGCCGTTGCGTTCCAGCCGCAGCCGGCCGGTGCCGAAACCGGGGGCCGGCAGCGCGGCGGAGGTGTTCTGCGGCAGGTCGAACCCGCCGGCGCCGGCGACATACAGCCCCTGGATCGGCTGGGCGCGCGCCGCGACGGGGGCGAACAACAGGGCCGCCACTATCAGGACCGCCGCCGACAGAACCGGGGCCAGCCGGACGCTGGGAAGCCGCATGCGTCAATCTCCTTCGGTCTTGCGTGGCCGGCGACAGGCCGGGGCGGTGGCGACAGCCGCAGCGGTTAAAGGCGGAGCCGCGCCGGCTGGCAAGCCGGCAGTCTTGCACGGATCGGGGCGCCGCCGGACGGAGAAACGAAAACGGGGCGCCCGAGGGCGCCCCGCTGCCGTCTTCAGGCGTGGCCGGAGATCACTGGATGATGATTTCCACGCGCCGGTTCTGCGGCTCGCGCACGTTCGGGCCGGTCGGCACCAGCAGGTGCGTCTCGCCGAAGCCGTGGATCGAAATCGCGTTCTTCGGCACGCCGTCGCGCACCAGTTCCGCGGCCACCGCGTCGGCGCGGCGGATCGACAGGCCCATGTTGTATTTCGCCGAACCGGAGGTGTCGGTGTAGCCGTTCACCGCGATCTGCGTGTACTGGACATGGGTCGAACCCTCGGCCGCTTCGTGGATGATCTGGCGGGCGCGGGTGGTCAGCGTCGCCTTATCCCAGTCGAAGAACACGAGATAGGAGCGGGCCGGTGCCGGCGCCGGGGCGGCCACCGGGGCGGCTGCCGCGGCAGGTGCCGCAGCCGGAGGCGGGGGCGCACCGAAAGCGTAGCGCACGCCGATCAGGAAGGTGTGGTTGTAGTCGTTGCCGAGCTTGACCGAGCCGGGGGAGGCCACGCCCGTCGCGCTGATGTTGGTGCCATTGTAGCTGCGGTCGCCGATCAGCGCCATGAACCGGTATTCCGCGGTCAGATCGAGGCCGGGAACGGCGGTCAGCGGCATCGACGCGCCAAGGATGCCCTGCGCGGCGAAGGAGCCCTCGGTCTGGTCGGAGGCCGAGAAGCTGCCGCCCGGCCCGTAGGCCTTCAGGCCCTGCTCGTTGGCTTCCTCATAGCCGACACCGACGCCCACATACGGGGTGATCATCGGCACCAGATTGTTGAAATCGTAGTAGCCGTTCACCATCACGCCGAACAGCTGCTCGTGTCCGCCGGCCGCATTGAAACCGGTCGCGCCGCTGATCTTGTTGAACTTGTTGTTGTAATAGTTCCCCTCAATCTCGGCGCGGAAGCCGTTGCCGAAGCCCCAGCCGACGCTGCCGACGAATGCCGGGCCAAGTTCCGACTGCAGGTTGCCGCCACTCTTTACGTCGAGATCCTGCTTGAAGTTGATGCCGGCGCCGAGCCCGACATAAAGGCCGGAAATCGGCTGCTCCGCATGCGCGACCATCGGCGCCGCAATCATGGTGGCCGCCAGAAGGGCGTTCCGAAGTTTCATCTGTTCTCTCCTCGTTCTCGTATCGCGACAGCGCCGCGAATAGGGGGGACACCCGAGATAATCACGCAGGGTCGGGGGGCGCTCTCATCGATTGGAATGGTAGCCCTGCTGCGAGGCCAAAACCAGGGGGCAAGCCCCCTTCGCCGCCACCTGTGGCCAGTCTGCCACAGGTGGCGGCTGGCACGCCACAGCGTTGCGTCCAGCGCAAGACTCGGCAGGCAAACCCTCGACGCAACGCATATTCCGACGGGCAATCCCCCGGCGCCCGGAGACCAGGGGCCGTGGGGCGCGGGATCAACTCCACGAGAGGACGCGCGCACGCCTGCCCCGCACACGCCGTTGGGGGCACGCCGGTGGGGGGGCACGCCGGTAGGGGGCACGCCCACACCTTCGGTCTGCCGGCGGCCTGCGCGACGGTCGCGGGAAGCCGCCTCCCGCGGCGTCCGATCAGAGCCGGCCGCCGTACCCCGCGCGCGCAATCGCGCTGTCGAAGGCCGCCAGGACCTGGGTATGGGTCGAGCGGTCGTTCATCTTCTCGACATGGCTGTAGCCCCGGATCAGCGCCTCGGTCCGCAGCAGATCGCGCGCCGTCTCGAAGCCGCGGGTGTCGTGCAGGGCCCGCGCCGCCGCCTGAAGCGCGCCCATGGCGCAGCGCCGGCCGCGCAGCGTCTCGTAGCGGCCCTGGACCCAGCGGTCCTCCTCGGCGATCAGCGCCCGTGCGGCGCGCAGCAGCCGCGCCGCGGCGAGCTCCGGCGGCAGGGCGATCCCGGGCGATGCCGGCGCGCGAAGCCACAGCCCGACCCGCTGCCCCAGCCATCGCCCCAACCGGGGGGCCAGCGCCGGCGTCTTGATTCCCGCCCCTTGCGTCCTCTGCCCCATCGCTGCCGTCCGCGTCGCCTGGGGGGGATCGGCGCGGAATTCCGCTCCATCGAATGGCATGGTCTGCCCCTTTCGCTCCGAGAGGTACCGCCGGTGGGGGCGGCGGAGGGCATGGCGGGCGGATCGGCATGACCGCGCGCGCCCCGGTGCCGCCGGCCGGGTGCGGCGGGACGCGCCCGGCCAGCGCCCATGCTACTCCTTTCGGGGCAAAGGAATCGATCAGGAGAACGCGATGCCGCACATCGACGACGAAGGCGAGGTCCTGGGCCTCGGCCTGCATTTCGAGGACCTGCCGCTGGGCCGCCGCTTCCGCACCATCGCCCGCACCGTGACCGAGTCGGACCTGGTGAACTTCATCGGCGTGACCGGCATGGCCGAGGTGCTGTTCACCGACCTCGAGTTCCTCGCCCAGGAGAGCGACATCAAGCGCCGCGTGGTGCCGGCCGCCCTGGTCTATGCCTTCGCCGAGGGGCTCCTGGTGCACGCCACCATGCAGCACACCGGCTTCGCCTTCCTGCAGATGGAACTCACGGTGGAAACCCCCTGCGCGGTCGGCGACACGATCCATGTCGCCTGCGAGGTGATCGAAAGCCGCCGCTCGCGCTCGCGCCCGGAACGCGGCCTGGTGCGCACGCGCAACCGGGTGCTGAAGCAGGACGGGACGGTAGCGCTGACCTACACGCCGCTGCGCCTCATCAAGGCGCGCACGGCGGGATAAGGAGTTCAGTCCGTGAACCCGTAGAGCCGCGCGGGGTTGGTCCAGAACACCTGTTCGGCCATCGCCGGATCGTCGATCCAGCGCGCCAGCGCGGCGACCGAATCCCAGCCCTGCAGCTTGTCGGCGTGGCTGACATAGGGCCAGTCCGATCCCCAGACGATCCGGTCCGGCCGGGTCGCCAGGAAATGCCGCGCGTAGGGTTCCAGATCGGCGTAGCCCGGTGCCGTGCTTTCGCGATACGGCCCGGACAGTTTCAGCCAGCCGCGCCCGGAGGCGAGCAATTTGTCGAGCGCGCGCACCGCCGGCTGACCCAGGCCGAGCGCGGGATCGAGATCGCCGTAATGCGCCACCACGATCGTCAGTCCGGTGGCGAGCAGCCGGTCGGCCTCGGCGGCCAGCGCGTCGCGGCGGGCGTAGATGTCGGCGTGCCAGCCCTGACCGCGCAGCCGATCGACGTTGCGATACAGCTCGGCGAACCCGAGCGCGCCGGGGGAGATGGCATTGAACCGCGCCGCGCGGGCGCCGAGCTTCGTCATGGCGGCGAGTTCGGCCTCGGGCGTCGCTTCGTCGATCTGCACCACGGCGCGGCCCGAGGCGCCCATCGCCGCCAGCGCTTCCAGGTGGCAGCGGTTGTCGGTGCCGTAGCAGCTGGCGGCGACGATCACCCGCCGGGTCATCCCCTGCGGGCCGAGCAGCGCCTGATGCTGCTCCAGCGTGGCGACCTCCGGCACATAGGCGGCGGCGCCGACGGTGGGGAAGCGGTCGATCGGGCCGAACACGTGGAAATGGCAGTCGGTGATGCGCTGGGGCATGCGGGGCCTCCGATCTTTGCGGGTTCAGCCGTGATCGCCGAGCAGATGCGGCAGGGCGAGGGTGATGGCGGGGAAGAAGGCGATCAGCAGCACCGCGTGGCGCGGCCGGCATCGCGACGTTCTTTTAACGTGACGTTCCCGCGCATGGATTGCGCGCGTTTCATAAACGGGGCATCGGTCCCGGACAAGCCGCGGCCGGTCCCGGACCAGGCGCGGGTTTGCCGCCGCCCGCCGATACGAGGACACAATGCCAGCCGATCTGCTCTGCATGGGCGAACCCATGCTGGAATTCAACCAGCTTCCCGCCGGGCCGGACGGGCGGGTGCTGTATCTGGAAGGCCATGGCGGGGACACCTCCAACGCCGCCGTGGCTGCCGCGCGGCAGGGGGCGCGGGTCGGCTACATCACCGCGCTGGGGCAGGACCCGGCGGGCGACAGCTTCCTGGCGCTGTGGGCGCGGGAAGGCGTCGATGCCGCCACCGTCCGCCGCGATCCGCGCTTCCAGACCGGGGTCTATTTCGTTTTCCACGGCCCCGACGGCCACCAGTTCCTGCACTACCGGGCCAATTCGGCCGCCGCCAACTATGTCCCGGCGGACCTGCCGGAAGCGGCGATCGCGCGGGCGCGGATGCTGTTCGTCTCCGGCATCAGCCAGGGGATTTCCACCGCGGCGGCGGATGCGGTGTTCGCGGCGATCGCGCTCGCCCGCCGCCATGGCGTCGCGGTGGCCTACGACACCAACTACCGCCCCCGCCTGTGGCCGCCGGCGCGCGCTGGCGCGGTGATGGCCGCCGCGATCGCAGAGGCCGACATCGTCTTCCCCGGGGAGGACGACGCGCGGGCCCTGCTCGACCTGACCGACCCGGATGCGATCGCGGACTACTATCTTGGCCTCGGCCCGCGCGTGGTGGTGGTGAAGCTGGGGTCCGGCGGGGCCTATCTCGTGACGGCAGCGCAGCGCTTGCGCATCCCCGCGCACGCGGTGCATGCGGTCGATGCCACCGGCGCAGGCGATGCCTTCTGCGGCGCCTTCCTCGCGCGCACCCTGGCCGGGGACGCGCCGGAGGCGGCGGCGCGCTACGCCAACGCCGTCGCGGCGCTGAAATGCACCGGCTACGGCGCGGTGGCGCCGATCCCCCGCCCTGAGGCAGTGCGCGCCCTGCTTGCGGGCGGGCCTATCCCGGCAGCCTGAGCAGCAGGTCGGCGCCCTCCGCCTTCACCGCGAACACGTCCAGCGCCTTCTCCGCCGGGGCGCACAGCGCCTTGCCGGTGCGGATATCGAAACGGGCGGCGTGCAGCGGGCACTCGATCTCGCCGTTCTCCAGCCA
>JAJZVS010000249.1 GCA_021845555.1 Pseudomonadota bacterium | reverse complement strand
GTCGCGCTGCTGGCGCTGTCGCACGGCAACGAGCTCGCCGGCCCCATCGCGCTCGACCGGTTGCTCCGGGCGGGACCGACCCCGACGCGCGGGCGGCTGACGTTCGGCTTCGTGAACCTCACCGCCTTCGACCGCTTCGATCCGCGCCAGCCGACGCTGTCACGCTTCGTGGACGAGGACATCAACCGCGTCTGGGACGAGGAGACGCTCGACGGGCCGCGGCACTCGATCGAGCTCGACCGCGCGCGCGAAATCCGACCGCTGATCGATACCGTCGATGTGCTGCTCGACCTGCATTCGATGCTCTGGGAGTCCGACCCGCTGATCCTGTGCGGCGTTTCCCCGCAGGGCCGGGCGATGGCGCTGGGCATCGGCACGCCGGAGCTGATCGTCGCCGATCGCGGCCATACCGGCGGCAAGCGGCTGATCGACTACACCCACTTCGCCGGCCCCGGCGCCACGGCAGCGGCCAACCTGGTCGAAGCCGGCCGCCACTGGGAACCGGCGACGGTGGAGACGACGCTCGGCAGTCTCGCGGGCCTGCTGCGCCATCTGGAGATGGTGCCGAGCTCGGGCCTGCTGTCCCTTCCCTCTCGGGCGCCACCCCCGCATCCCCCGCAGCGCGTGGCCGAGGTCACCCAGGTGGTGAACGCCACCACCACCGCCTTCGCCTTCGTGCAGCCGTGGCGCGGCGGGGAGATCATCCCGCGCCGCAACACCTTGATCGCGTTCGATGGACCGACCGAGATTCGCACCCCCTACGACAACTGCCTGCTGGTGATGCCGAGCCTGCGCCCCAGCCGCGGGCACACCGCCGTGCGCCTCGCCCGTTTCGTCTGACGACGGCGCCGCACGGCTTGCCAGCCGCGCCCGTGCGTGCTTTGGCCCAGGCAGGATCAGGTTCAGATCAAGGGAAGCGCAGCATGACCGATTACCCCGCCGACACCGTGCTCGACCTGTTGGCGCGCGGCGCCGATTCCGCGCCGGCGATCGGCGCGCCGGGCCGCAAGTCGCTGACCTATGCCGGGCTGCGCGATCTGGCGCGGCGCACCGTCGCCGATCTCAACCGCATGGGGATCGGGCGCAACGACCGGGTGGCCATCGTGCTGCCGAACGGGCCGGAGATGGCCGCCGCCTTCGTCGCGATCGCCGCCGGCGCCACCACCGCCCCGCTCAACCCGGGCTACAAGGCCGACGAGTTCGCCTTCTACCTGGGCGATCTGAACGCGCGCGCGCTGGTGATCCAGCAGGGGATGGACAGCCCCGCGCGGGCGATGGCGGCCGAACGCGGCATCCCGATCGTCGAGCTGGTGCCGGGCGCCGATGGGCCGGCCGGAGCGTTCACGCTCGCCCCGCCGTCCGGCCTCGGCGGCACGCCCGCCGCCCCCGGCGCGGCGGCGGCGGGGGATGTCGCGCTGGTGCTGCACACCTCGGGCACCACCTCGCGGCCGAAGATCGTGCCGTTGCGGCAGGTCAACATCACCGCGTCCGCGTATCACATCGCCGGGACGCTCCGGCTGGCCCCCGACGACGTCTGCCTCAACATCATGCCGCTGTTCCACATCCACGGGTTGATCGCGGCGACGCTGTCCTCGCTCGCCGCCGGCGCCTCGGTCTGCTGCACGCCGGGGTTCAACGCGTTCCGCTTCTTCACCTGGTTCGCCGAGGTCCGGCCGAGTTGGTACACCGCGGTGCCGACCATGCACCAGGCGATTCTGGGCCTCGCCGGACGCAACGAGGCGGCGATCAAGGCCTCACGGCTGCGCTTCATCCGTTCCTCCTCCTCCTCGCTGCCGCCGCAGGTGATGGAGGAACTGGAAAAGACCTTCGGCGTGCCGGTGATCGAAGCATACGGGATGACCGAAGCCGCCCACCAGATGGCTTCCAACCCGCTGCCGCCCGGCAAGCGCTATCCGGGCGCGGTCGGCCTCGCCGCCGGGCCGGAGATCGCGATCATGGACGCCGACGGCGCGATCCTCCCCGCCGGCGGGCTCGGTGAAGTGGTGATCCGCGGTCGCAACGTCACCGCCGGCTACGAGAACAACGCGGCCGCCAACGAAACCGCCTTCACCCATGGCTGGTTCCGCACCGGCGACCAGGGCGTGATCGACGCCGAGGGCTATCTGCGCCTGACCGGGCGGCTCAAGGAACTCATCAACCGCGGCGGCGAGAAGGTCAGCCCGATCGAGGTTGATACGGTGCTGATGGACCACCCGGCGGTGGCGCAGTGCCTGACCTTCGCGGTGCCGCACAAGATGCTGGGCGAAGAAGTGGCCGCCGCCATCGTGCTGCGCGAAGGCGCCACCGCCACCGAGACCGAGTTGCGCGATTTCGCCGCCCAGCGCCTCGCGCAGTTCAAGGTGCCGCGCAAGATCGTGTTCCTGAACGAAATCCCGAAGGGTGCCACCGGCAAGCTGCAGCGCATCGGCCTGGCCGAGAAGCTCGGCCTGTCGGCATGAGGATCGCGATCTTCGGCGCCGGGGCGATCGGCGGGTTCCTGGGCGCCCGGCTCGCCGCCGCCGGGGACGCGGAAGTGACCTTCATCGCCCGCGGCCCGCATCTGGCGGCCATGCAGGCGAACGGCGTGCGGCTGATCAGCGGCGACGAGACGATCACGGTCCATCCCCGCTGCGTCGCCTCGGCCGCCGAGGCGGGTGCGCAGGATGCGGTGGTGGTCACGCTGAAGGCCCATTCCCTGCCTGGCGCGGCGCCCGAAATCGCGAAACTGTTCGGCCCCGACACGGCGCTGGTCACCGGCATCAACGGCGTGCCGTACTGGTATTTCCATGGGCTCGACGGTCCGTTCCGCGACCGGCGCGTGGCCAGCGTCGATCCTTCCGGCACGCTGTGGGACATCCTGCCGCCGTCGCGGGTGATCGGCTGCGTGGTCTATCCGGCGGCGGAAGTGATCGAGCCCGGCGTGATCCGGCACGAATACGGCGACCGCTTTTCGCTGGGCGAGCCGGACGGCGCCCGCACGCCGCGGATCGAGGCACTGGCGAAACTGCTGATCGGCGCCGGGCTGAAAGCGCCGATCCGCCCGCGCATCCGTGACGAGATCTGGGTGAAGCTGTGGGGCAACCTGGCGTTCAACCCGGTCTCGGCGCTGACGCTGGCCACGCTCGACCGCATCACCGGCCAGGACGATCTGCGCGCGCTGTGCCGGACCATGATGCTGGAAGCCAAGACGGCGGCCGAAGCGCTCGGCATCCGCTTCGCCATCGACGTGGACAAGCGCATCGCCGGCGCCGCCGAGGTGGGCGAGCATCGCACCTCGATGCTGCAGGACCTGGAACGCGGCCGGCCGATGGAGATCGACGCGCTGCTCGGCGCGGTGGTCGAACTCGGTGCGATGGTAGGCCAGGACATGCCGACCTGCCGCACCGTGCTCGCGCTGGTGCGCGAGCGCGCGCGCCAGGCGGGGTGCTACTGAAAGCCGCGCCATGAGCGTGGAGGCCGGCGATCTGCGGGCGCGGCTGGCCGCGCTCGGGCCGGGCGTGCTCGCGGGGGTGTCGTTCGGGTTTTCCGACGTGCTCGGCAAGATCGTGTTCGGCGACGGGGCGGCGCCGCTCACCGTCAGCGCCGTGCGCGGGATCATCGGCATCGCCATGGTGCTGGGCTGGCTCCGGCTGCGCCCGCCGCCGCGCCCGCACGGGCGGGCGCAACGCTGGGTCTCGCTCGGGCTCGGTGTGCTGTTCGCGGCCAATATCTGGGCGGTGCTGAAAGCGATCCAGCTGGTGCCGGTGCCGATCGCGATCCTCAGCTACTTCGTCTATCCGTTGCTGACCGGTATCGCCGGCGCGGCGCTCGGGATCGAGAAGCTGGGCTGGGCCGGCACCGCGGCGGCGCTGGCCGCGTTCGCCGGACTGGCGCTGATGATCGGCGCGGCCCCGGGGGCGCTGGCGCCGTTCGGGATCGCGGTGGCGATCGGCGGCGCGCTGTGCCGGGTGGCGACGCTGCTGATCACGCGCACGCAGCTGGACGGGGCCGATTCGCGGCTGACCAGCTGGTATTCGCTGGTCGCCTCGACCGTGCTGCTGTTCGCCGCCGCGGGCGTGACCGGCACCTGGGACCTGCCGCACTCGCCGCTCGGCTGGTGGGCGTTCCTGGGCGTGGCGGTGGCGAGCACGATCTCCACTCTCGGCCTGTTCGCCTCCGCCGCGCGGATCGGCGCCTTCCGCACCGCGCTGGTGATGAACCTGGAGCCGGTAGTCTCCACCCTGCTCAGCATCGTCGTGCTGGGCGAGGTGGTGACGCCGTTGCAAGCACTCGGCGGGGCGACGATGATCGGCGCGCTGGTGGCGTTCCAACTCTGGCGCTAGTGTGCCGATCCCAATGCATGTTTCCGTCATCGACGGCGGGGGCCGGCACACTGGCTTATTACTTTCAGTGGCCTGCTTATCCCTGACGTTCGTCGCGAAGGGCAGCAAACGTCAGGGGCAGGACACCAGGAAAGGGCGACCGATGCTGCCGATGCAGACCCATACCATCCGCGATGTCCGGCTGGCCGGCGGCGGCGTGCTGGCGGAGGCGCGCATCGCCTATCTGACCGCCGGGCGGCTGGCGCCGGACGGGCGCAACGCGGTGCTGGTCACGCACGGCTACACCTCCGGCCCGCGCATGATCGAGGGCGGGGAGAGCGCGTCCGAAGGCTCCTGGGCCGGGCTGGTCGGGCCGGGGCGGCCGATCGATACGGAACGGTATTTCGTCGTCGCGTCCAACATGCTGGGCTCGTCGTTCGGTTCGACCAATGCCGCGAGCATCGATCCCGCCACCGGGCGGCCGTACGGGTCGCGCTTTCCCGAGCTCACGGTGGGCGACATCGTCGCGGCGCAGAAGCACCTGCTGGACGCGCTCGGCGTGCGCCATCTGGTGGCGGTGGCGGGACCGTCCTACGGCGGGTTCCAGGCGTTCCAATGGGCCGTGGACTATCCGGACTTCATGCACGCGGTGGTGCCGGTGGTGACCGGCCTGCGCTCCCCGGTCGCGGCGATCGAGCCGCTGCTGGCGCAACTCGGCGCCGATCCGAACTGGAACGGCGGGGATTATTACGATCGCGGCGGGGTCCTCGCCACCACCACGGCAATGCGCGAGGAAACGCTGCGCGGCTACGGGCTGGAGGTGGCGCTGGCCGAGCGCTTCCCCGATCCCCGGGCGCGCGCCGCCGAATTGCACCGGATCGCGCGCGCCTGGGCCGAGCAGTTCGATGCCAATTCGCTGGTGATCCTGCGCAAGGCGATGCTGCGCTACGACGTTGCCGCGCATCTCGATCGCATCCGCGCCCGCGTGCTGTATGTGCTCTCCAGCACCGACGCGCTGTTCCCCCCGACGCTGGCCCCGGAGGTGATGGGGAAGCTACGCGCGGCGGGGGTGGCGGCCGAGTATTTCGCGCTGGAAAGCGCCTACGGCCACCTCGCCTCCGGGATCGACGCGGCGAAATGGGCGCCGCGGCTGGGCGCGTTCATGGCGAGCCTGCCGGCGGACTGACGGGTCGCGCGATCCTGGCCGCTGCGCCGGTCAGTGCGCGCCGATGGAAATGATGGCGCGCCGGCTCATCTGCGATTTCGGATCAACCCCGACGGCCCCGAGCGCCCTTTGGCGGATGCGGCCCGCGGCGACGCCCTCCCGAGCCAACCGATCGGCGACCACCTGGGCGCGCAGATCGCTCAGCAACTGGTTTGCCCGGCGCGCGCCGGTGCGGTCGGCGGCGCCGGTCACGGTCATCGGCGCCGCCGGATGCGCCTTCGCCCAGGCCGCGGCCCGTGCGATCACCGTCCGCGCGGATGGGCCGATCGCGGCGGACCATTGCTGGAAGAACACGACGAAGTTCCGCGCCGGCGGGGCCGCCGAGGCCGGCAGCGGCGCCGCGAGCAGACACAGCACGCCAAGAAGGCAAAGACGCCGCATAGGAAGGTTTCCACGAGAGAGATCGG
>JAJZVS010000248.1 GCA_021845555.1 Pseudomonadota bacterium | reverse complement strand
GGGCTTGACCCGGCCATCCGCCCTCGGTCGTTCGTGCGCCGGTGGCCGGGTCAAGCCCGGCAACGACGGGAGGGGCGCGCCGGACCGCGGTTTCATCCACGAAGGGTCGGCCCCGCCGGTGGCAACTGATCGGTATCGCGTGTGGGGTTGCCCCCCCGGGGAGGCTGGGAATTAACTTCCCAGAGGCGGGCCCGGTGTTGCACCGGGAAGAAATTTCCCCTATCCTTCTCTTATGACGATGTCCGTTGAAGATCTCCTCGATCTCCTGGGCGGCGCCGAGGCGACCGCCCGTCTGACCGGCGTGGGGGTGGAGGCCGTGCGCAAGTGGCGCCAGGCCCGCGCGATCCCGGCCCGCCATTGGCCGGCGCTGCTGGCCGCGACCGGCCTGTCGCTCGCCGAACTGCCCGGCGCGCCGGCCGATCCCGCCGGGCCGGCGCACGCCGCCCAGACCGGGGTGCCCGTCGGCGCCACCGCCGTGCTGGCGTTGGCCGACGGGGCGCTGTTCTGGGGCCGCGGCTTCGGCGCGCACACGCCCGACCCGGCGCCGGTGGGCGAGGTCTGCTTCAACACCGGCATGACCGGCTACCAGGAAACGCTCACCGATCCCTCCTACGCCGGGCAGATCATCACCTTCACCTTCCCGCATATCGGCAACGTCGGCGCCAATGCCGAGGATCTGGAGGCCGCGACGGTCGCCGCGCGCGGGCTGGTGGTGAAGCAGGACGTGACCGATCCCTCCAACTGGCGCGCCGTGCAGGGGCTGGACGCCTGGCTGCGGGCGCGCGGCATCGCCGGCCTCGCCGGGGTGGACACGCGGGCGCTCACCGTCCGCATCCGCGACGGCGGCGCGCCGTCCGGCGTGCTGTGCTTTCCCGCCGACGGGCGGTTCGATCTGCCGGCGCTGCGTGCCCAGGCCGCCGGCTGGCCGGGGCTGGAGGGGATGGATCTGGCCGCCGAAGTCTCCTGCCGGCAGACCTATACGTGGGACGAGACCTGCTGGGCCTGGCCCGGCGGGACGGGGCGGCAGGCGGCGCCGCGCTTCCATGTGGTGGCGGTGGATTACGGGGCGAAGCGGAACATCCTGCGCAGCCTGGCCTCCGCCGGCTGCCGGGTGACGGTGGTGCCGGCCGCGTCCACCGCCGAGGACATCCTGCGCCACCGCCCGGACGGGGTGTTCCTGTCGAACGGGCCGGGCGATCCGGCGGCCACCGGCGCCTACGCGGTGCCGGCGATCCAGGGCGTGCTGGCCGCCGGGGTGCCGCTGTTCGGCATCTGCCTCGGCCACCAGCTGCTGGCGCTGGCGCTGGGGGCAAAGACCTTCAAGCTGGCGCGCGGGCATCGCGGCGCCAACCAGCCGGTGCAGGATCTGACCACCGGCAAGGTGGAGATCACCAGCCAGAACCACGGTTTCGCGGTCGATCCCGCGACCCTGCCCGCCGGCGTGCGGGTGAGCCACGTGTCGCTGTTCGACGGCACGAACGAGGGGATCGCCTGCGACGGGCGGCCGGTGTTCTCGGTGCAGTACCATCCGGAGGCGTCCCCCGGCCCGTCGGACAGCCACTACCTGTTCGCCCGGTTCACGGCGTTGATGGAGGCGCGGGCATGACCGATCCGGTCGCGACCCTGGTGGCGGAAGCATTCCGCCATAGAATCAACGAGACCAATATCGAGGCCGGCTACGACCGCTTCGCCGCGCTGACCGGCGGCGCGCTCGATTTCGACGCCTTCCGCGCCGCGGTGGCCGAAGCGCAGCGCCGCGGCCTGATCCGCGAGCCGATCCGCCTGCCGGAAGGGGCCTTGCAGTGCCACTGGCACCTGGAACTGACCCCGGCCGGCGTGGCCGCGGCACGCGCGCAGGGCGGCGGGGCGACATGAGCGTGGCCGCCGGAGCCGCGCGCGCGCCGACGCGCACCCCCTGAACCGATCGTTCGCATCGCCGTCCCGCCTGCCGCGGGTCCGGCGGACGCCCCTCCTCTCGCGGGACTGACAGCGACCCATGCCCAAGCGCACCGACATCAAATCCATCCTCATCATCGGCGCCGGCCCGATCGTCATCGGCCAGGCCTGCGAGTTCGACTATTCCGGCGCCCAGGCCTGCAAGGCGCTGCGCGCCGAGGGCTACCGCGTGGTCCTGGTCAACTCCAACCCCGCCACCATCATGACCGACCCCGGTCTGGCCGACGCCACCTATGTCGAGCCGATCACGCCGGAGATCGTCGAGCGCATCATCGCGCGCGAGAAGCCCGACGCGCTGCTGCCCACCATGGGCGGGCAGACCGCGCTCAATACCGCGATGGCGCTCGCCGCCTCGGGCGCGCTGGAACGCCACGGGGTCGAACTGATCGGCGCGCGCGCCGAGGTGATCGACCGCGCCGAGGACCGGCTGAAATTCCGCGACGCGATGGCCGCGATCGGCATCGAATCCCCGCGCAGCGCGATCGCCCACTCGCTCCCCGAAGCCCGCGCCGCGCTGGCCGATGTCGGCCTGCCCGCCGTCATCCGCCCGTCCTTCACCCTCGGCGGCACCGGCGGCGGCATCGCCTACAACTTGGAAGAGTTCGAACAGATCGTCGCCGGCGGCCTCGACGCCTCGCCCACCGACGAGGTTCTGATCGAGGAATCGGTGGTGGGGTGGAAAGAGTTCGAGATGGAGGTGGTGCGCGACCGGGCGGATAACTGCATCATCGTCTGCGCGATCGAGAACGTCGATCCGATGGGCATCCATACCGGCGATTCCGTCACCGTGGCGCCGGCGCTGACCCTGACCGACAAGGAATATCAGCGGATGCGCGACGCCTCGATCGCGTGCCTGCGCGCGATCGGCGTCGATACCGGCGGGTCGAACGTGCAGTTCGCGGTCAATCCCGCCGACGGGCGGATGCTGGTGATCGAGATGAACCCGCGCGTCTCCCGCTCCTCGGCGCTGGCGTCCAAGGCCACCGGCTTCCCGATCGCCAAGATCGCCGCCAAGCTCGCGGTCGGCTACACGCTCGACGAGCTTGCCAACGACATCACCCGCGTGACGCCGGCCAGCTTCGAGCCGACGATCGACTACGTGGTGGTGAAGATCCCGCGCTTCACCTTCGAGAAATTCCCCGGCACGCCGGCCCTGCTGTCCACCAGCATGAAATCGGTGGGCGAGGCGATGGCGATCGGGCGCAGCTTCGCGGAAGCCCTGCAGAAGGGGCTGCGCAGCATGGAGACGGGTCTTTCCGGGTTGGACCCGATCGAACCGCCCGGCGACGGCGGGGCGGATGCGTTCCGCGCCGCGCTTTCGACCCCGCGCCCCGACCGGCTGCTGATGGCCGCGCAGGCGCTGCGCGCCGGCCTGTCGGTCGAGGACATCCACGCCGCGGCGAAATTCGACCCCTGGTTCCTGCGCGCGCTGGAACGCATCGTCGCCGCCGAGCGGGTCCTCGCCGCGGACGGGCTGCCGACCGAGGCGGGGGCGCTGCGCCGGCTCAAGGCGCTCGGTTTTTCCGACGGCCGGCTTGCCGATCTCGCCGGCCGGGCCGAGCCGGAGGTCGCCGCGCTGCGCGCCCGGCTCGGCGTGCAGCCGGTCTATAAGCGCATCGACACCTGCGCCGGGGAGTTCGCCTCCGCCACGCCCTACATGTATTCCACCTACGAGGGCGGCTACGGCACCCCGGTCTGCGAGGCCGATCCCACCGAGGCGCGGAAAATCGTCATCCTCGGCGGCGGCCCCAACCGCATCGGCCAGGGGATCGAGTTCGACTATTGCTGCGTCCACGCCGCCTATGCGCTGAAGGAAGCCGGGTTCGAGACCATCATGGTCAATTGCAACCCGGAAACGGTGTCCACCGACTACGATACCTCCGACCGGCTGTATTTCGAGCCGCTGACCGCCGAGGACGTGATCGCCCTGGTCCGCCGCGAGCAGCAGGCGGGCACCGTTCTCGGCTGCATCGTGCAGTACGGCGGGCAGACGCCGCTGAAACTGTCGCAGGCGCTGACCAGGGCCGGCATTCCGATCCTCGGCACCAGCGCGGATGCGATCGACGTCGCCGAGGACCGCGAGCGGTTCCAGCAGCTCCTGCACCGGCTCGGCCTGCGCCAGCCGGAGAACGGCATCGCCCGCTCGGCCGCCGAGGCCGAAGCGATCGCCGAGCGCGTCACCTATCCGGTGGTGATCCGCCCGAGCTACGTGCTCGGCGGCCGGGCGATGGAGATCGTCTATGACCGCACCGGGCTGCACCGCTACATGCGCGAGGCGGTGCGCGTGTCCGGGGAAAATCCGGTTCTCATCGACCGCTACCTGAACGACGCGATCGAGGTCGATGTCGATTGCATCTGCGACGGCGAGAGCGTGTTCGTCGCCGGCGTGATGGAGCATATCGAGGAAGCCGGCATCCATTCCGGCGATTCCGCCTGCGCCCTGCCGCCCTACACGCTGTCGCCCGCCACCGTCACCGAGCTCAAGGCCGAGACCGAGGCGATGGCCCGCGCGCTGAACGTCGTCGGCCTGATGAACGTGCAATACGCGATCCAGGACGACACGATCTACGTGCTGGAGGTGAACCCGCGCGCCTCCCGCACCGTGCCGTTCGTGGCCAAGGCCACCGGCGTCCCGGTGGCCAAGATCGGCGCGCGCGTGATGGCCGGCGCGAAGCTGTCCGAGTTCCGGCTCGACGATCAGTCCATCGCCCCGCACGTGGCGGTGAAGGAGGCGGTGTTTCCCTTCGCCCGCTTCCCCGATGTCGATACGATCCTGGGGCCGGAGATGAAATCGACCGGCGAGGTGATGGGCCTCGATTCCAGCTTCGAGCGCGCCTTCGCCAAATCCCAGCTCGGCGCCGGCGTGATCCTGCCGCAATCGGGCACCGCCTTCCTGTCGGTGAAGGATCCCGACAAGCGCGGCGTCGCCGCCCTGGCGCGGCGGCTGATCGAGATGGGCTTCACCCTGCTCGCCACCCGCGGCACGGCGGCGCGCATCCGCGAGGCGGGGCTGGCCGTCACCGTGGTGAACAAGGTGCTGGAGGGCCGGCCGCATTGCGTCGATGCGATCCTGTCGCGCCAGGTGCAGCTGGTCATCAACACCGCCTCCGGTCCGCAGGCGATCGCCGACAGTTTCGCCATCCGCCGCGGCGCGCTCACCCATGGGGTGCCGCACTACACCACCATGGCCGGCGCCAGGGCGGCGGTGCACGCGATCGCCAGCCTGCGGACCGGCCCGCTTGAAGTGGCGCCCTTGCAGTCCTATTTTCGCGGATCGTTCTGACGCTTTCCGCGCGGCCGGGCCTCCCCGGCCGCCGGGGGGCGTTGTCGTACCCGGCCCACGCTGACCGCTAAGGACCCTGACGTGCAGAAGTTCCCGATGACTGCCCCCGGCCTGCAACGGCTGGAAGAGGAACTCCGCCACCTGAAAGGCACCGAGCGCCCGTCGATCATTCGCCAGATCGCCGAGGCCCGCGCGCATGGGGATCTGTCGGAAAACGCCGAATACCACGCCGCGCGCGAACGCCAGTCCTTCATCGAGGGGCGCATCGCCGAGCTCGAGGAAGTGATCGGCTCGGCCGAGGTGATCGACATCTCGCTCCTGTCCGGGGAGCATGTGAAGTTCGGCGCGGTGGTGCGCCTGGTCGATGAAGAGAGCGAACGGGAAGCGCGCTACCAGATCGTCGGGCTGCACGAGGCCGATATCAAGAACGGCCGGCTGTCGGTGACCTCGCCGCTCGCCAAGGCGCTGATCGGCAAGAAGGTGGGCGACACGATTTCCGTCCCGGCGCCCGGCGGGGACCGGTCGTACGAGATTCTCGAAGTCCGGTTCGGCTGACAGCGGCGTCGCGCCGATGGCCCGAACGGACGCCGGCGCGACCGCGGCGATCACGCTGGCCGACGTGCGCGCCGCCGCCACGCGCATCGCGGGCGCGGTGCGGCGCACGCCGAGCCTGCCCGCCGATGCCGTTTCACGGGCCACCGGCGCCGTGGTCACGCTCAAACTCGACAA
>JAJZVS010000247.1 GCA_021845555.1 Pseudomonadota bacterium | reverse complement strand
CGACCCGCGCCGCCCCGGTCAGCGTCGCGCAATCGAGCAGCAGCGCCGGCGCTTCCGCCGCCGCTTCCGCCAGCAGGTCGCACAGTACCAGGCGGCCTTCGGCGTCGGTGTTGCCGATCTCCACCGCCAGCCCGGCGCGGGTGCGAATCACGTCGGACGGGCGCATGGCGGTGCCGGAGACGGAGTTCTCCACGCAGCCGATGCGCACCGCGAGGCGGATCGGCAGGTCGGCCTCCATCACCAGCCGCGCGAGGCCGAGCACGACCGCCGCGCCGCCCATGTCCTTCTTCATCTTCAGCATGCCGGCCGAGGGCTTGAGGTCGTAGCCGCCGGTGTCGAAGCACACGCCCTTGCCGCACAGCGACAGCAGCGGCGCCGCGGCGTGGGCGCGGCTGCCGGCCCAGCGCAGCGTGGCGACGGCGGGCGGGCGGGCGGAGCCGGCGCCGACCGCGGCGATCGCCGGATACTCGGCGGCGATCGCGGGTCCGGTGGCGATCCGCACCTCGGCCCCGAAGCGGCGGCCGAGCGCGGCGGCGGCCTCGGCCAGTTCCGCCGGGCCGAGCAGATTGGCCGGCGTGTTGATGAGGTCGCGCACCATCCACACCGCGGCGGCTTCCGACAGCGCCTGGCGCTGCGCCGCGGGATCGACCGCCAGCCGGGCAGGGGCGCGCTTGCCGGGCGTGAAGGCGGTGAAACGATAGGCGCCCAGGCAATAGCCCAGCACAGCGTCCGCCGGGTCGTAGTCGCCGGGCACCAACCGCCAGGCGGCGGTCTCCGGCAGCCGCAGCGCGGCGCTGCCGAATCCATGCGGGCCGCGTTCGGTGCCGAGGCCGAGTGCCGCGCCTTCCAGCCCGTCCGCCCCCGGCAGCAGCACCAGCGTGCCGGAAGCGCCGGTGAAGCCGCCGGCGCGCACGAACGCCGCCTGTGCCGGCGGCAGCGCGGCGAGCCAGCCGGCCAGCCCCGCCGGACGCACCGCATGCAGCCCAAGCGCCGGCGCTGCGGGATCGGCGAGGCAGTCGAGCGCGCGGTCGAACATGCGGGTCTCTTTCAGCAGGTGAAGCGGGGAGGCGGCGGGTTTCTCACGGAGCCGGCGCGTTGCCGAGCCCGCCGGCCAGCAGCGCGGTCACCCGTTTGGCGAAACCGGCCGGATCGCGCGGCAGATCGCCCTCCTGCACCCGCGCCAGATCGAGCAGCGTGGCGGCGGCCTCCTCCACCAGCGCCGGCTCCGCTGCGCGGGCGGCCAGCGCGGCGATCAGCGGATGGCGCGGATTGACCTCCAGCACCGGCGGCATGGCCGGCCCGCCGCGGCCGGAGCGGCGCAGCAGGCGCTGCATCTGCAGATCCGGCCCGTGCGCGCCGGCCGCGAGAACCACGGCGCTGTCCGAGAGGCGTCCCGTCGGGCGCACCTCGCTCACCGCATCCCCGAGCGCGGTCTTCATCGCCGCGGTCAGCGCCGAGATATCCGGCAGGTCCGCCGGCACGTGTGCGGATTCCTGGGTCACGCTGACCAGCCGCTTGCCCTCGAAGCTGCCCAGCCGTTCCGGCCAGAACGCATCGATCGGATCGGCGAGCAGCAGCACCTCCTCGCCCTTCGCGCGCAGGCCTTCGAGCTGCGGCGAGGCGCGCAGCGCCTCGATGGAGTCGCCCACCAGGTAATGGATCGTCTCCTGGCCGGGCTGCATGCGGTTCACGTAGTCGGGCAGCGAGGTCCAGCCGTCCTCGGCGGTGGAGCGGAAGCGCAGCAGCGGGGCGAGCTCGCCGCGGTGTTCGGCTTCCTCCCACGCGCCTTCCTTCAGCAGCGGGCCGAAGTTTTCCCAGAACGCGGCGTAGTCGGCCGGGTCTTTCGCCCGCGTCTTGAGCTCGCCCAGCACGCGCCCGATCAGCGCGCGGCGGATGCGCCCGAGCACCGGCGTGGTCTGCAGCATCTCGCGCGAGACATTGAGCGGCAGGTCCTCGGTATCCACCACGCCCTGCACGAAGCGCAGCCAGGTGGGCAGCAGCTCCGCCTTGTCGGTGATGAACATCCGCCGGACGTGCAGGCGGATGTGCGACTCGCGGTCGTTGTCCAGCAGATCGAACGGGCGCGCGCCGGGGATGAACAGCAGCGCCGAGAACTCCAGCGTGCCTTCGGCGCGCCAGTGCAGCGTGGCCCAGGGCGTATCGAACATATGGCCGAGGTGGCGGTAGAACGCGTGATACGACTGCTCGGTGATCTCGCCGCGGGGCTTGCGCCAGAGCGCGGTGCCTTCGTTGGCCGGCAGATCCTTGCCGTCGCGGGCGAGGGTGATGGGCACGGTGATGTGGTCGGCCCATTTGCGCACGATCGCTTCCAGCGTCGTGGGATCGAGGAAGCTGTCGGCATCCGCCTTCAGGTGCAGCAGGATATCGGTGCCGGCCGTGGCGCGCTCGGCCGGGACCACGGTGAAGCGGCCGGCACCGGCGGCGAGATCGCAGGCCCAGGTGAAGGCTTCCACCGATCCCGCCTTGCGGGACGTGACTTCGACCCGGTCGGCCACCATGAAGGCGGAATAGAACCCCACGCCGAACTGGCCGATCAGGCTCGGCCGGTCCTCGGGCCTGGCGTCGGCCAGGGCGGCGCCGAAGGCGCGGGTGCCGGAACGGGCGATGGTGCCCAAGTGGTCGATCAGCTCCTGGCGGCCCATGCCGATGCCGTCGTCGGCGATCAGCAGGGTGCGGGCGGCCTTGTCGGGCACGATGCGGATCTTCGCCTCCGCCGGCGGCGCGAGGGCGGGGTCGGTCAGCGCCTCGAACCGGCGGCGGTCCATTGCGTCGGCGGCGTTGGCCACCAGTTCGCGCAGGAAGATCTCGCGCTCGGAATAGAGCGAGTGGACCACCAGATCGAGCAGCCGCCCGACCTCGGCGCCGAAATCATGGGTTTCCGGGGTGGGTGCGGTCGCCGTGTCGCTCATGCCGTGCCTCCTGTGCGCCGGCCGATATGCGCGCGGGGGCGGGGGGTTTCAATGCGGGGCGGGGTGGGAAACGCTTCCGCGGGACTCGGGCGGTGGCCTACACTGGGGGCATGTCGCACGCCGATTTCGTCCACCTGCACGTCCATTCCGCCTGTTCGTCCGGCCCGGCGGTGACCAAGGACATATCAGGAACGGGCGCATGAAGATCGCGAGCCTGCCGGAACTATATCTCATTCTCGCGGCTCTGGTTCCGGGGTTCATCTACAACGGGGTGCTGACCTCGTTCGTCCCGCTGCGGCAGAACAAGGAGCGGGTCGTCCTGACCCTGCGTTTCCTGACCATCACGGCGGTGAACTACGCCGTGAGTTCGCCGCTGATTTACCTCCTGCTGGCCGGCAGCCACGCCGCGGGGCCTCCGGCGCTACGGGCGCTGGCATGGTTCTCGATCATCTTCGTGGTGCCGGTCGTGCTGGCGACGATCCATGCTGAAATCGTGCAGCATGATGGCTTCGGCTGGCTTTACCGGCTGCTCCGGCTGCGGGCCATCAACCCGATCCCGACCGGCTGGGACTGGGTCTTCAGCCGCACCGACCCGTGCTATGTTCTGGTGACCCTGACCGATGGAACCCAGGTCGCCGGCTACTTCGGAGCGCGTTCGATGGCGTCCTCCGACCCCGAACGCAAGGACATTTTCCTGGAGGAGGCGTATACTATTCCCGATGATGGAACGCCTTGGTAGGCGGTCGCCGAGTCCCTTGGCGTTTACATCGAGGGCTCCCAGATATCGTCGATCGAGTTCAGGAGGGGTGATCCGTGACCAAGGACCGCACGCAGGCGTCGATGCAGTCGATGCATGGGTACCAGCCGGTGACCGAGGGCTACCAGCCGCGTCCGGTTGTCCAGCCGCTGCAAAACGGGTTTCAACCGGCTGCCGCCAATGTCCATGCCTTGCATCCCCGCCCGCCGAGCGGCGGATCGAGTATTGCCAAGCCAACGACGGCGAAGAAGGCGTAACTCTCCCGACGTGGCCATTCCGCCCATCCCTCCGACTCGCGGAATGGCGTAGTCTGCCTCCATGCCGCACGCCGATTTCGTCCACCTGCACGTCCATTCCGCCTATTCGCTCAGCGAGGGCGCCATCAAGGCCGACAAGCTCCCGGCGCTGGCGCGGGAGGAGGGGATGCCGGCGGTGGCCATCACCGATACCGGCAACCTGTTCGGCGCGCTCGAATTCTCCCAGGCCTGCGTGGGCAAGGGCATCCAGCCCATCATCGGCTGCCAGTTGGCGCTGGCCCGCGCCGACGCCCCCCGCCTGCCGCCCGATCCGATCGTCGCGCTGGCGCAGAATGCCGAGGGGCTCGCCAACCTCCAGCGTCTGTCCTCGCTCGGCTTCCTGGAGACCGAGCCGGGGCTGCGGCCGCAGCTGAAGTTCGACACGCTCGCCGCCCACGCGGGCGGGCTGATCCTGCTGACGGGCGGCACTGGCGGACCGCTCGCCCGGCTGCTCGCCGAAGCGCGCCGGGCGGACGCGGAAGCCCTGCTTGCCGCGCTGGCCGAGGCCTTCCCCGACCGGCTGGCGGTCGAGCTGCATCGGCACGGCACCGCCGCCGACCGCGCCATCGAGCCCGGCCTGATCGCGCTGGCGGATGCCGCCTCCCTGCCGCTGGTCGCCGCCAACGACTGCTACTTCGCCCGCCCGGAGATGCACGAGGCGCACGACGCCCTGCTATGCATCGCCGAGGGCCGCCAACTGGCCGAGGCCGACCGCCGCCGCGTCACGCCCGAGCACTGGTTCAAGCCCGCCGCCGCCATGCGCGCGCTGTTCGCCGACTTGCCGGAAGCCTGCGACAACACGCTGGCGATCGCGCGGCGCTGCGCGGTGATGGCCGAGGCGCGCAAGCCGCTGCTGCCGCGCAGCCCCAAGGTGCGCCCCGGCCAGAGCGAGGAGGAAACGGTGCAGGCGATGGCGCGCGAGGGGCTGGCGCGCCGCCTCGCCGCGATGGATGCCGATGCCGAGACCGCAGCGCGCTACGGCGAACGGCTGGACTACGAGCTCGGCGTGATCGGCCGCATGGGCTTCTCCGGCTACTTCCTGATCGTCGCCGATTTCATCCAATGGGCGAAGGCCCACGACATCCCGGTGGGGCCGGGCCGCGGATCGGGCGCCGGCTCGCTGGTGGCCTGGGCGCTGACCATCACCGATCTCGATCCGCTGCGCTTCGACCTGCTGTTCGAGCGCTTCCTGAACCCCGAGCGCGTGTCGATGCCAGACTTCGACATCGACTTCTGCCAGGAAGGCCGCGACCGGGTGATCGACTACGTCCGCTCCGAATACGGCGCCGACCGGGTGGCGCAGATCATCACCTTCGGCAAGTTGCAGGCCCGCGCCGCGGTGCGCGACGTCGGCCGCGTGCTCGGCCTGCCGTTCGGGCAGGTGAACAAGGTGGCGGAGCTCATCCCCAACAATCCGGCCAAGCCGGTCACCCTGGCCCAGGCGATCGAGGGCGAGCCGCGCCTGCAACAGCTGCGCGAGGACGACGAGGGCATCCGCCGCCTGCTCGAGATCGCCTTGCAGATCGAGGGGCTGTACCGCCATGCCTCCACCCACGCCGCCGGCGTGGTGATCGGCGACCGGGAGCTGGTCGAGCTGGTGCCGCTCTATCGCGATCCGCGCTCGGAATTCCTGGTCACGCAGTATTCGATGAAATACGTCGAGCAGGCCGGGCTGGTGAAGTTCGACTTCCTGGGGCTGACCACGCTGACGATCCTGGCGCGCGCGGTGGGATTGCTGCGCGGCCTCGGGATCGAGGTCGATCCCGCGAAGCTGCCGCTCGATGATACCAGGACGTATGAGATGCTGGCGCGCGGCGACGCCGGCGGGGTGTTCCAGTTCGAAGGTCAGGGCATGCGCGACGCATTGCGCCAGATGCGGCCCGACCGGTTCGAGGATCTTATCGCGCTGGGCGCGCTGTACCGCCCCGGCCCGATGGCCAACATCCCCGATTATTGCCGGCGCAAGCACGGCGAAGCCTGGCAGGCGCCGCACCCCTCGCTGCACGAAATCCTGAAGGAGAC
>JAJZVS010000246.1 GCA_021845555.1 Pseudomonadota bacterium | reverse complement strand
CCGGCCGGCCCAAGCCGCTGCTGGACATCCCCCTCGGCCTCGCCCGCCTGCAGGCCCGGTTCGCGGAGATGGTGCCGGGCAAGCCCTTCACCCGCGACCAGCTGCTGATGCTGCAGCGGGACGCGGTTGTGGCCGCCGGCATGCCGGGCCTGAGCGAGCTGGGCGTCCCGCCGACCCCGATGGACCTCGTGGTGCCGGGATACCTTGCCAGGTTCCGCCCCGGCGGGGCGCGCCGGCCGCTGCCGCCGACGACAATAGGTCGCAAATCGGACCTATATTTCGTCGAAAGCCACGTCGCATAGCCGGAAGCCCGGCCGCTGCGCCAGTTTACGGCAGAACTACTGACCTGATCGGCCCCACCGGACTCGCCAAGCGCGTCCGGATGGGCTAAGGTGCCGTCTGACATCGGGTGGGGCGTCCCCGCCGGCCGGTCGGAGGGGTCAGATATGGCAGAGCACATGCTGCGGTTCGTGAACGTGCCGCAACAAACGCCCGACAAGCGAGCGGTCGCCGAGCGCCGCCGCGACTTCGGCGAAATCTACCGCATCTTCGAGGAGCAGGACGCCGCCCGGCAGTCCAGCCGGTGCTCGCAATGCGGCGTGCCGTTCTGCTCGATCCACTGCCCGCTGCACAACAACATCCCCGACTGGCTGAAGCTGACCGCCGAGGGGCGACTGGAGGAAGCCTACGAAGTCTCCTCCGCCACCAACAATTTCCCCGAAATCTGCGGCCGCATCTGCCCGCAGGACCGGCTGTGCGAGGGCAACTGCGTCATCGAGAAGGGCTTCGAGGCGGTGACCATCGGCGCGGTCGAGCGCTACATCACCGACACCGCCTTCGAGCGCGGCTGGGTGAAGCCGATCACGCCGCGGCGGGAGCTCGACGCCTCCATCGGCATCATCGGCGCCGGTCCGGGCGGCATGGCGGCGGCGGAGGAACTGCGCCGGCGCGGCTACCAGGTGACGATCTACGACCGCTACGACCGGGCCGGCGGGCTGATGATCTACGGCATCCCCAATTTCAAGCTGGAAAAGGACGTGGTGCTGCGCCGCCAACGGCTGTGCGAGGCCTCCGGCATCCGCTTCGTGCTGAACTGCGCGGTGGGCACGGACGTCACCCTGTCCGAGCTGCGCGCGCGCCACGCCGCGGTGCTGATCGCCACCGGCGTCTATAAGCCGCGCGAGATCGGCGGGCCGGGCGCCGGCCTGGCGGGGATCGTGCCCGCGCTCGACTACCTGATCGCGTCCAACCGGGAGAATCTCGGCGATCACGTGCCGGACTTCACCTCCGGCCGGCTGAACGCCGCCGGCAAGCATGTGGTGGTGATCGGCGGCGGCGACACCGCGATGGACTGCGTGCGCACCGCGGTCCGCCAGGGCGCCAAATCGGTGAAGTGCCTGTACCGCCGCGACCGCGCGAACATGCCCGGCTCGATGCGCGAGGTGAAGAACGCCGAGGAAGAAGGCGTGGAGTTCGTCTGGCTGACCGCGCCGGAAGCCTTCACCGGCGACGACGCCGTGATCGGCGTGCGGGTGGTGCGGATGCGCCTCGGCCTGCCGGACGCCAGCGGGAGGCAGTCGGTGGAGCCCCAGGAGGGCAGCCATCACACGGTGAAGGCCGATCTGGTCATCAAGGCGCTGGGCTTCGACCCCGAGGATCTGCCGGCGATGTTCAACGAGCCGGCGCTGGCGGTGACGCGCTGGGGAACGCTGCGGGTGAACCACCGCAGCTTCATGACCAGCCTGCCCGGCGTGTTCGCCGCCGGCGATATCGTGCGCGGCGCCTCGCTGGTGGTGTGGGCGATCCGCGACGGGCGCGACGCGGCGAAGCGGGTGCATGAATACGTGGAGCAGCAGCAGGCGCTGCCCGCGGCGGCGGAATAAAGGGGACAGGACCATGACGAACCCGATCGAATCCGGCCCGGACTTCCTCGCCGCGTGGGAGAAGAACCGCGCCGCCCTGCACCACACCTACGACCCGTCGCAGGAACACGATGCCTGCGGCGTCGGCCTGATCGCGGCGCTCGACGGCAAGCCCCGGCGCGATATCGTGCAGGCCGGCATCGACGCGCTGAAAGCGGTCTGGCACCGCGGCGCGGTCGATGCCGACGGCAAGACCGGCGACGGCGCCGGCATCCATATCGAGATCCCGCAGGATTTTTTCGCCGACGCGGTGCAGCGCGGCGGCGCCAAGCTGATGCCCGGCCCGATCGCGGTCGGCCAAGTGTTCCTGCCCAAGACCGATCTCGGCGCGCAGGAGCGCTGCCGGCAGATCGTGGAGACCGAGATCCTGAACCTCGGCTACCTGATCTACGGCTGGCGCCAGGTGCCGATCAACGTCGAGTGCATTGGCGAGAAGGCCAACGCGACCCGCCCCGAGATCGAGCAGATCATGCTCTGGAACCCGAAGGGCACCGACCAGGAGGCGTTCGAGCGCGACCTGTACGTGATCCGCCGGCGGATCGAGAAGCAGGCGATCGCGGCGCAGATCCCGGAGCTCTACTTCTGCTCGCTGTCATCGCGCTCGATCATCTACAAGGGGATGTTCCTGGCCGAACATCTGACCGAGTTCTACCCGGACCTGCTCGATGCGCGCTTCGTCTCGCGCTTCGCGATCTATCACCAGCGCTACTCGACCAACACCTTCCCCACCTGGCGGCTGGCGCAGCCGTTCCGGAGGCTGGCCCATAACGGCGAGATCAACACCGTCACCGGCAACATCAACTGGATGAAGAGCCACGAGACACGGCTCGCCGCTGCCGAGCTCGGCCCGTTCATGGAGGACATCAAGCCGGTGGTGCAGGCGGGCGGGTCGGACACCGCCACGCTGGACAACGTATTCGAGCTGCTGTGCCACGCCGGACGCGACGCGCCGATGGCGAAGGCGCTGATGATCCCGGCCTCGATCGGCCAGGACGCGACGATGAAGCAGGCCCATCGCGATATGTTCCTGTATTGCAACGCGGTGATGGAACCGTGGGACGGGCCGGCGGCGATCGCCGCCACCGACGGACGCTGGGTGATCGCCGGTCTCGACCGCAACGGACTGCGCCCGCTGCGCTACACCATCACCAGCGACCACATGCTGATCGTCGGTTCTGAAACCGGAATGGTGAAACTGGGTCAGGAGCGGGTGCTGGAGAATGGCCGCGTCGGCCCCGGCCAGACGATCGGCGTCGATCTGGTGAACCCGCGCTTCTACCGCGACGAGGAACTCAAGGACACGCTGGCCGCCCGCCAGAAGTTCGGCGAGTGGGCCAAGCGGATCACCGAGATCGACCACATCGTCAAGACCGACGCCGCCGAGCCAGTGCTGTACCAGGGCGAGGCGCTGCGCCGCCGCCAGGTTGCCGTCGGCTTCACCATGGAGGAGCAGGAGCTGATCCTGCACCCGATGGTGGAGGACGCACAGGAACCCGTGGGCTCGATGGGCGACGACACGCCGCTCGCGGTGCTGTCGGACCGCTATCGCGGCCTGCATCATTTCTTCCGCCAGACGTTCAGCCAGGTCACCAACCCGCCGATCGACAGCTTGCGCGAAACCCGCGTGATGACGCTGAAGACCCGGCTCGGCAACCTCGGCAACGTGCTTGACGAGGACTCGAGCCAGTGCGACCTGCTGCAACTCGAATCCCCGGTGCTCTCCACCGCCGAGTTCCAGGCGATGCGCACCTTCATGGGCACCTCGGTCTGCGTGGTCGAAGCCACCTTCCCGGTCGCCGACGGTGAATCCGGCCTGCGCGCCGCGCTGGAACGCATCCGCCGCGAGGCGGAGGAAGGCGTGCGCGCCGGTTGCGCGCACCTGATCCTGACCGACGAGAACGCGGGACCCGACCACGCGGCGATCCCGATGATCCTGGCCACCGGCGCTGTGCACACGCATCTGGTGCGGCAATCCCTGCGCACCTTCACCAGCCTGAACGTGCGCTCCGCCGAGTGCCTGGACGTGCAGTATTTCGCCGTGCTGATCGGCGTCGGCGCGACCACGATCAACGCCTATCTCGCGCAGGAATCGATCGCCGACCGGCACCGGCGCGGCCTGTTCGGCGACATCACGCTGAAGGCCGCGGTCACCCGCTACAAGAAAGCAGTGGACAAGGGGCTGCTCAAGGTGATGTCCAAGATGGGCATCAGCGTGATCTCCTCCTACCGCGGCGGCTATAATTTCGAGGCGATCGGCCTGTCGCGCGCGCTGGTGGCGGAGTTCTTCCCCGGCATGCCCTCGCGCATCTCCGGCATCGGCCTGCCGGGCATCGCGCGCAAGGTGCTCGATCAGCATGCGCTGGCCTGGGATTCCGATGCGGTGACCCTGCCGGTCGGCGGCGTCTACAAGCTGCGCCGGCATGGTGGCGAGACGCACGGGTTCGATCCCTCGCTGATCCACACCCTGCAATCCGCAGTCGCCACCGACAGCTACGCCACCTACCGCCGCTTCGCGGACGCAGTGCGCAAGCTGCCGCCGATCGCCCCGCGCGATCTGCTGGACTTCCGCACCGAAGGCCGCACCCCGGTGCCGCTGGACGAGGTGGAAAGCATCACCGAAATCCGCAAGCGGCTGTGCGCCCCCGGCATCAGCCTCGGCGCGCTCAGCCCCGAGGCGCATGAAACGCTGTCGATCGCCATGAACCGCATCGGCGCCAAGTCCGACAGCGGCGAGGGGGGCGAGGACCCGGCGCGCTACAAGCCGCGTCCGAACGGCGACAACCCGAGCTCGGCGATCAAGCAGATCGCCTCGGGAAGGTTCGGCGTGACCGCCGAATACCTGAACAACTGCCGCGAGATCGAGATCAAGGTCGCGCAGGGCGCCAAGCCCGGCGAGGGCGGCCAGCTGCCTGGCATCAAGGTCTCCGCCCTGATCGGACGGCTGCGGCATTCCACGCCGGGGGTGATGCTGATCTCCCCGCCGCCGCATCACGACATCTACTCGATCGAGGATCTGGCGCAGCTCATCTACGACCTCAAGCAGATCAACCCGGATGCCACGGTCTGCGTGAAGCTGGTGGCGCGCTCGGGGATCGGCACTATCGCCGCCGGCGTGGCGAAGGCGAAGGCGGATGCGATCCTGATTTCCGGCCACTCCGGCGGGACCGGCGCCTCGCCGCAGAGCTCGATCAAGTATGCGGGCCTGCCGTGGGAGATGGGGCTTTCCGAAACCCACCAGGTGCTGATGCTGAACCGGCTGCGCCACCGGGTGAAGCTGCGCACCGACGGCGGGCTCAAGACCGGGCGGGACATCGTGATCGCGGCGATGCTGGGCGCCGAGGAGTTCGGCATCGGCACCGCCAGCCTGATCGCCATGGGCTGCATCATGGTCCGCCAGTGCCATTCGAACACCTGCCCCGTGGGCGTGTGCACGCAGGACGAGAAGCTGCGCGCCAAGTTCGAGGGCAACGCGGAGAAGGTGATCAATCTGTTCTCCTTCATCGCCGACGACGTGCGCCACATCCTGGCCGAGCTCGGCTTCCGCAAGCTGAGCGACGTGATCGGCCGCACCGACCTGTTGCAGCAGGTCAGCCGCGGCGCCGACATCCTGGACGATCTCGATCTCAATCCGCTGCTCGCCCAGGCGGACCCCGGCCCGCACGCGCGCTACT
The DNA here is from genome assembly GCA_021845555.1 of Pseudomonadota bacterium. Classification (GTDB taxonomy): domain Bacteria; phylum Pseudomonadota; class Alphaproteobacteria; order Acetobacterales; family Acetobacteraceae; genus JAJZVS01. Next base: position 429 of record JAJZVS010000246.1, on the reverse strand, counting down.
GCACGCTGCAAGGCCGCAACGAGGTGCCGGAGACGCTGGACGCGCAGATGATCGCCGACGGCGCCGCGCTGTTCGAGCACGGCGAAAAGATGCAGTTGCAATACACCATCCGCAACACGCATCGCGCGATCGGCACCAAGATCTCGTCCAAGATCACCCGCCGCTTCGGCATGACCGGGTTGCAGCCGGGGCACCTGACCGTGCGGCTGCGCGGCTCGGCCGGACAGTCGCTCGGCGCCTTCGCGGTGCAGGGTCTCAAGCTGGATCTGTTCGGGGACGCCAACGACTACGTCGGCAAGGGCCTGTCGGGCGCGACCATCGTGGTGCGTCCGCCGCCGTCCTCCACGCTGCGCAGCAACGAGAACACCATCATCGGCAACACCGTGCTGTACGGCGCCACGGCGGGGCTGCTGTTCGCCGCCGGCCAGG
>JAJZVS010000245.1 GCA_021845555.1 Pseudomonadota bacterium | reverse complement strand
ATGCATCACGCATTTCGGCACGCCGGTGGTGCCGGAGGTGAAGGCCAGATACGCGATCTTGTCCGGGTCCTGCGGTGTCGGTTCCCCGGGCCCGCGCGCCGGGCGGGGGAAAGTCTCCGGCGTCCAGACCGCGCGCAGCCCGGCCTGGCCGCCGAAGCGCGCGATGGGATCGGCGATGCGGTCCGCACCCCAGCCCGGCTCGGTCAGCAGCACGCGCGCCGACAGGCGTGCAAGCAGCCCGGTCACTTCCTCGGCGGTGTAGGTCCGGTGCAGCGAGGGGTTGCAGGCGATCCCCTCCCGCGCGCAGGCGAGGAACAGCGCCACCGCCTCCAGCCGGTTCGACATCCAGATCGACACGCGGTCGCCGCCGGCCAGCCCGAGCCCGCGCAGCGCGGCGGCAACGCCCTCCACCCAGGCGAGCATCTCCCGCCACGTCAGCACGCGCCGTCCGTCGCGCGCCGCCAACTGGTCCGGTCGCGCGGCGGCGTTGGCGGCGAGCAGGTCGTAGCAGGTCTCGCGCGACCACGTGCCGTCGGCGTAGTGGCGCCGGGCAGCGGCGGGATGGTGCAGGGTCAGGAACGGCCGCATCGCGCGCGCCCGCTCAATGGCCGAAGCGGGAGGAGTCCGGGCCGCGGCGCGCGGCGAAGGAGTCGCGCAGCTCGTGGCTTTCGTCGCTGTCGAGATACTGGCGCAGCAGCAGGTCGTGCGCCATGCGGGCGAGGCCGCCGACGCCGCCATGCCGCGCGTTGAACGCCGCCTTGACGGAGGCGAGGGCGAAGCTGCCGCGATCCGCGACCTCGAGCGCGAAGGTCCTTGTTTCCTCGGCCAGCCGGTCGTCCGGCACCACCTTGTTGATCAGCCCCATCGCCAGCGCCTCCTGCGCCGGGATGCGCGGGTTGCGGTACCAGAGTTCCTTCGCGCGCTTCTTGCCGATCAGGTCCTCCAGGTACCAGGTGCCGTAGCCGGCGTCGAAGCTGCCCATCATCGGGCCGACCTGGCGGAACACCGCGCTTTCCTTGGCGATGGTCAGGTCGCAGACCATCTGCAGCACGTTGCCCCCGCCCACCGCGTAGCCGTTCACGCTGGCGATCACCGGCTTCTGGATGCGGTCGATCGCTTCGTACATCTCGAGCGTCGGCAGCACGCCGGGATAGAGCTTGGTGTCGGGCAGCCCCTCCTTGCGCCCGCCGATGCAGAAGAAACGGTCGCCGGCGCCGGTCAGCACGATCACGCGGGTGCGGGTCTCGTTGCGGACGCGCTCGATGCAGTCGCGGATCTCCAGGCACATCTGCGCGGTGAACATGTTGCCGTCGTCGGGGCGGTTCAGCGTGATCGTGGCGATCGGGCCGTCCTCGGCGAACAGGATGGTCTCGTATGGGGTGCTCATGCGTCGGCTCCGGCGGGCGTGGTGGGCGGGTCGGCGGCGAGAGTGCCACCGCCGCGGGCCACCCGGCCAGCCCCGGCGCCCGGTCGCGCCGGCGCCATCCCGGCGGAAACCTCAACCCAGCTATTCCGGCTTCGGGCAGGGTTTCGCCTGCTTCCGTGCCCGCGCATGCTGGCGGATCGCCGCCGGGCCGCTCATCTTAGGAAACCCGCTGCCCCGCCCCTGTCCGGTCGCCCGACCAAAGGTCCTGCCCGCCCATGAGCCAGACCACCACGGCCCAACCCGCCGCCGTCGCCGCCCGGCCCGCTACGGTCGCGTTCCCGGTGCTGGGGGCGATCAGCTTCTGCCATCTGCTGAACGACATGATGCAGTCGCTGCTGCCGGCGATCTACCCGATCCTGAAGGGCGGTTTCGACCTCAACTTCAGCCAGATCGGCCTGCTCACGCTGACCTACCAGACCACCGCCTCGCTGTTGCAGCCGCTGATCGGGCTGCACACCGATCGCAAGCCGAAGCCCTATTCGCTGCCGTTCGGCATGAGCTTCACGCTGTTCGGCCTGCTTGCCATCGCCTTCGCGCCGAGTTTCGCGCTGCTGCTGGCCGGCGCCGCACTGCTCGGCATCGGCTCCTCGATCTTCCATCCGGAATCCTCGCGCATTGCCCGGCTGGCCTCGGGCGGGCGGCACGGGCTGGCGCAATCGGTGTTCCAGGTGGGCGGCACTTTCGGCCAGTCGCTCGGGCCGCTGCTGGCGGCGTTCGTCATCCTGCCGCACGGGCGCGCGAGCCTCGCCTGGTTCGCGCTGGTGGCGCTGGGCGGGATGTCGATCCTGACCGGCCTCGGCCACTGGTACAAGACCCGCGGCCAGGCCCGCGCGCCGGCCCGCACGGCCGCCGCACGCCTGTCCGTGCTTCCCCGCGGCCAGGTGGCGCGGGCGATCGCGGTGCTGCTGGCGCTGATGTTCTCGAAGTTCTTCTACCTCGCCAGTATCAACAGCTACTACATCTTCTACCTGATGGATCATTTCCATCTGACGACCCAGTCGGCGCAGATCTGCCTGTTCGTCTTTCTCGCCGCGGCCGCCGCCGGCACCGTGATCGGCGGGCCGGTCGGCGACCGGTTCGGCCGCAAGGCGGTGATCTGGGGCTCGATCCTCGGCGTGCTGCCGTTCACCCTCGTGCTACCCTACGCCGGGCTGGCGGCCACCATCGGCCTCAGCGTGGTGATCGGGCTCGTGTTGTCCTCCGCCTTCTCGGCGATCGTGGTCTATGGCCAGGAACTGATGCCGGGCCGGGTCGGCATGGTATCGGGGATGTTCTTCGGCTTCGCCTTCGGCATGGCGGGTGTCGGCGCGGCGGTGCTGGGTGCGGTGGCGGACTGGACCAGCATCGAGTTCGTCTATCGGATCTGCGCCTTCCTGCCGGTGATCGGGCTGCTCACCGCCTTCCTGCCGGATGTGGAGGGCGCGGCGCGGCGGGCGCGGGCCGGCGGCTAGGGACCGCCCGGCGCCGGGATCCGCATCCGGGCAGAGGTCTCGGAACCGGCGAACGGCCGAGGTCCGTGCGCACCCAGGCGGTCGCGAAACCTGCCGTGGGCCGTTCGCACGGCCTCGGCGAGACGCCGGCCCCGTTTCCCTCAGGCGGCTTTCCCGCGCGCCAGGGCCTGCGCATCGGCGGCGGTGAGGGCGTTGCCGCCGATCCCCCAGTCGCCGCTTTCGACCTCCTCGATGACGCACCAGGTGACGCCCCGCATGCTTTCCCCCTCGATCGAGACCATCGCATCGGTCAGCTTGCCGATGATCTGACGCTTCTGCTCCTTGCTGAACACGTCCTTGATGACACGGACCTGAATGAGCGGCATCGGCGTTCTCCCTTCCAGTTGGTTGTGGCTTGTCGACCGGGTGCCGCGGCAACATCCGACGGTCCGGCTGGCGTCGATTGACACCCGCGCCATCCTGCCGAACACTTTCCCGGACGGGCATAGACAGTTGCAAAGCCAATTGGCACGACTGTACTGGTCGCGTGGCCGGTACAGTCGGGTGCGAAGCGGATGGATCCGAAGCGGGGGCCGGCATGTTCTCCCTCACTGTCAGCCATCAGGGCGGCCAGCCGCTCGCCGACCAGATCGTGGCCGGCGTGAAGCGGCAGATCGACGATCGGCACCTGCGGCCAGGCACCAGGCTGCCGTCGATCCGCAATTTCGCCGCCACCTATGATGTCAGCCGATCCACGGTGGTCGAGGCCTACGACCGATTGGTTGCGATGGGCTACCTCCAATCGCGCCGCGGCGCGGGCTTCTACACCACCGCGCAGCATCCGTGCGCGACGCATCCCGTGCCCGCCGACCACCATAAGCGCAACGAGCAGCTTGTCTGGCTCATCCGCCGGTTGCTGGAGGCCGAGGAGAACGTCGTACTCGCGGGCGGCCCATGGCTGCCCAATTCGTGGCTTGACGAGGGAGGCATCCGTCAAAGCCTGAACGTGCTCGCGCGCAGGAACGGGGCCTACCTGCTGGAATACGGGCACCCGTTCGGGTATCTGCCGCTGCGCGAGCATCTCGCCTTGATGCTGGCCGGGCTCGGTATCAATGCGCACGCGGGCCAGATCCTGCTGACACAGGGCACCAGCCAGGCGCTCGAGCTCATCATCCGCTACCTGCTCAAACCTGGCGACGCGGCGCTGGTGGACGATCCCGGCTACTACAACATGTTCGGCAATCTGCGCATGCAGGGAATCGAGATGCTGGCGGTGCCGCGCAATAAGGACGGCCCGGACGTGGCGACTCTGGAAAGACTGGCTGCGGCGCATCGGCCGAAAGTCTATTTCACCCAGTCGGTGATGCAGAACCCCACCGGAACCGATATGAGCCCGCATGTCGCCTTCGGGGTGCTGCAGGCGGCTGAACGCCACGACTTCACCGTGGTCGAAGACGATATCTTCTCCGATCTGCAGATCTTGCCGACGCCCCGTCTGGCGACACTCGACCAGCTCAACCGGGTGATCTATGCGCGCAGCTTTTCCAAGACCCTGTCGGGCAGCCTGCGCGTCGGATTGATCGCCTGTCGGCGGCAGATCGCCGAGGAACTTGCCGACATCAAGATGCTGACCAGCATCACGACGTCACAGTTCACCGAGCGGCTGGTCTATCTGATGCTGGTGGATGGCCATTACCGTAAATACCTGTCCCGTCTGCACGAGCGGCTCGGCGAGGCGCGGCTCAGCGTGGTTGGCGCCTTCGAGCGCATGGGCATGGAATTGCTGGTGGAGCCCGCTGGCGGCATGTTCGTCTGGGCGCGGCTTCCACATATCGAAGACTCTCTGGCGCTGGCCGAAGCGGCGCGGGCCGATGGCATCATGCTCGCGCCCGGCGCGGTGTTCCGTCCGCATCTCGCTCGCTCGCCGTGGATGCGGTTCAACGTGGCCGTGTGCGAGGATACGCGGGTGCAGCGCTGGCTGCAGCGGCTCACGTCGGGTCGGGCAGCGTAACGCCGGCCGGGGACGGGACCCGGCGCTACCCGCGCCCGGCCGCCAACGCAACGATATCGCCCACCGAGCCTGCCTCCGCCAGCCGCAGGATCGCCGCGCGCAGCCGTTCCGTACGCGCCGCGCCCAGCACGGCCTCGCAATTGGCGCGGAACTTGTCCTCGAGTTCCGCATCGGAAAGCGGCGCGCCGGGATCGCCCTTCGGCAGCAGCACGGTTTCCTGGAACCGCTGCCCGTCCTCCATCGTCACGGTCACGCGGGCGGGAAACTTGTCGGGATAGAGGCGGTTGAGCGCCGCGTCCGCCACCACCTCGGTCCGCTCCAGCACGCGGCGGACCAGCGGATCGGCGATGCGCGCGGCGGCGAACTGCGCCTGGGTCAGCTGCCCGTCCACCGCGGCGACCGCCACGCAATAGGGCACCGACACCCGCGCGGCCATCACCGAGCCGACGTCCTTGTTGGAGAAGTGGCTGCGCACCGTGTCGTACGTCTCGATCGTCACGCCGGCGATGCGCGCCGGGTCCGGCCGGTCGCGCGCGACGATCGCCAGCATCGCCTGGATCGGCGAGTGGCTCGCCAGGATCGAGGGGAAGAACTTGAATCCGTTCTGCAGAATCTCCCACTCCCGCCCCAGCCCGGCGGTCAGCGCGGCGGGCTTCGGTTCGAGCGAGAAGGCGGCCAGATAGCCCTTCGGATGCTCCAGGATCCCGGGCGGGCTGGTCATCCCGAGCGCGGCCAGCTCCGCCGACAGCACCCCGTTCAGCGCCGCCTTGCCGGGATGCAGGCTCTTGGTCATGTCGCCGGATTCGAAGAACGTGTTGAGCCCGGCCGCCTGCGTCCCGGCCAGCCCGAGCGCGCGCAGGGTCCCGGCCGCATCGAGGCCGAGCGCGTGCGCGGCGGTGGCGGCCGCGCCGAAGGTGCCGTTGGTCGCGGTGGAGTGCCAGAACCGGTAATGCGTCGGCATCACCGCCATGCCCACGCGCACCGCAACCTCGTAGCCCGCGACCAGATCGGCCAGCATCTGCAACCCCGTCCGCCCGCCCGCCTCGGCGAGCGCGAGCGCGGTCGGCACCACCACCGAACCGACGTGCAGCAGCGCCCGCTTGTGGGTGTCGTCGTTGTCGGCGGCGTTGATCAGGATGCCGTTGGCCAGGGCGGCGAAG
>JAJZVS010000244.1 GCA_021845555.1 Pseudomonadota bacterium | reverse complement strand
CAGTTGGGCGACCACAGGCGCCACAGCAGGCGGCAGATCTCGCGCCGGTTGGCGCTCAGCCCGGCCCGGCCGCGCTCGGTATGGAAATACCAATGGTACCAGTAGCGCAGCTCCTGCTCCGCCGGGCCCGGCAGGGCCGCGGCGGCGATGTTCTGGATGTTGTAGCCGGTGACGGACACGAGGCCGCGCACCCGCTCGGGCCACAGCGCGGCGACGACGCAGGCGGCGCGCCCGCCCCAGTCGTAGCCGCCCAACACCGCCCGCGCGATCCCCAGCGCATCGAGCAGCGCCAGCAGATCGGCCCCGAGCGCCGCCTGCTGGCCCGAGCGCGGCGTGGCCGGATCGCGAAACCGGGTGCCGCCATAGCCGCGCAGCCAGGGCATCAGCACGCGCCAGCCCTCTTCCGCCAGCGCCGGGGCGACCGCCTGGTAGGCGAGGGGATCGTCGGGAAACCCGTGCAGCAGCACCACCGGCGGGCCGTCGGCCGGCCCGGTTTCCAGCAGGGCGATGTCGAGCAGCTTGGTGCGGACGACGCGCGGCGTCACGGCGCGGGGAAGCCGCCGGGCAGGGACGTGTCCTGCCCGCGCACCGGATCGGCGATCGCCTGCTCCAGGCTGGGCACGCCCTTCCATTCCTCCGCCGGGCGGGCCCTTCCGTCGCTGCCGATCTGGTCGATGTTCCAGTAGATTTCCAACCAGTGCCCGTCCGGATCGCGGAATTCGACGGCGATCTGGCAACCCGCGCGGCGACGGCCCTCGAAGGTGATCGGCACCGCGTGGCGGCGCAGGTGATCGCGCACGCGGACGACTTCGGCCAGCGTGGCGACCTCGAAGGCGACATGGTGCAGGCCGGGGCCGGGTTCGCCCTCGGCGCGGAACAGAGCGATGCCGTGATGGTCGGTGTTGCAGCGCAGGAACACCGCGCCGCCGGGGATCATCGCGTCGCCATAGACGTCGGAGACCTGGAAGCCGAGCACCTCGGTATAGAACCGGGCGGCACGGGGTAGGTCGCGCACATGCAGGGCGACGTGGCCGATCCTGGAGATGCGGAAAGGCAGGCCCGCGGGACGGGCAAGGCCGGCGACGGCGTCGGTGTCCATGGCGCGCGTTCCTGGTCCGGAGGCAGCGGGGCAGGGTGGTCGGAGCGGCGGGATTCGAACCCACGACCCCCAGTCCCCCAGACTGATGCGCTACCAGACTGCGCTACGCTCCGACCGAGGCCGATGCTCTAGCAGGCCGCCCGCCGCGCCGCAATGTTCAGCCCGCGCGGCCGGCGGGCCGCGACGTTCAGCCCCCGCGGCCGGCGGGCCGCGATGTCAGCCTAAGCGGGCGCGCAGGTCCTCGAGCGCGCGCAGCGTCTCGGTCAGCACGGCGCGCAGCCGAGTCGCTTCGTCCTCCATCCGGCTCCGGCCGGGGCGCGGCGGGGGCGGCGGGGCGGAGATCAGGTCCGGGATCGGCAGTTCGGGGTTGGCTTCCGGCGCGCCGCGTTCGGCCAGGGCGGCGGCCCGTTCATCGGCCGTCGGGGGCGGGATATCGTCGGACAGTTTGCCGCCGCCTTCGCGCAGCAGGCGCTGCACGCCCTTGATCGTGTAGCCCTGGATATACAGCAGGTCGGAGATCCGCCGCAGCAGGGTGATATCGTCCGGCCGGTAATAGCGCCGGCCGCCGCCGCGCTTGAGCGGCTTCACCTGGACGAACTTGGTTTCCCAGAACCGCAGAACATGCTGCGGAATGTGAAGATCGTCGGCGACTTCGCTGATCGTACGAAAGGCAGCCGGGGCCTTCTTGGGGCGGGCGCGGCCCCCGGTCTCCGCCTCGGTGTCCGGGGCCTCGCTCATCCGGCGTCGTCATGCAGGCTGGCGGGGGTCTCGCCGTTGACCCGCGCGCGCAGGACGTGGCTCGGACGGAACACCAGCACCCGGCGCGGCAGGATCGGCACTTCCTGCCCGGTCTTCGGGTTGCGGCCGATGCGTCGGCCCTTCTGTCGCACCGTGAACACGCCGAAGCCACTGATCTTGACGGAATCCCCGGCCTCCAGCGCGATGGCCATGCGGTCGAGCACCGTCTCCAGCAGCGCGGCGGACTCGTTGCGGGACAGGCCGACCTCGGCGTAGATCGTCTCGGACAGGTTGGCGCGCGTGATCGTGGACATCGCAACACGTTAGAGACGCCCGGCAATCCCTGTCAAGAACCCTTAATTTCAGCCACTTGTGCCAAGGGGCGAAAATCGCATGGCAGGCGCCGGATCGCGCCCCGCAAGCGGTGCGGCAAACCCTACTTTGGCGTTTCACCGCTGGGGTCCGGCTTGCGTCGGCGTCGTGTCCGGTCCATCACCCTGTCATGCCGCCCGCGCTACGCCGCCCCTGATGTTTCCCTTCGGCTGGCTGCTCGGCCTTGTCCTGCCCGCATGCGGTGCGTCCGGCGCGCATGGCCTGCCGACGCCGCCGTTGCTGGCGATCGCGCATATCGAGCGTCCGGCCAGCCCCAACACCGCGCTGGCCGCGCCGTCGGGATTCCGCCCGCCGCCCGATCTGATCACCCCGGTCTATGCCGTCCCGCCGGCGCGCCTGCTCGCCGCCATCGCCGCGGTCGCCGCGCGGCAGCCCCGCACCTATCCGGCGGCGGCCTACACGGCGGAGATGCAGCTTGACTGGGTGGCCCGCAGCGCGGTGTGGAACTTCCCCGACCGCGTCACCGCGCAGGTGCTGGCCGCGCCCGGCGGGGGCAGCGAACTCGTGCTCTACTCCCGCAGCGTCTACGGCTATGGGGATTTCGGCGCGAACCGCCGGCGCCTCCAGGCGTGGTTGCGCGCGCTCAAGACCGTACTGACCCTTCCCGACGGGAGACAGCCTCCAGCATGATCGCCATCGGATCGTTCCTGCGCGACGTCTGGCGCCTCAGCCGGCCCTATTTCCGCTCCGAGGAGAAATGGTCCGCCTGGCTCCTGCTGGCGTCGATCATCCTGCTGAACCTGTCGATGGTCGGCATGAACGTGGTGCTGAACTTCTGGAACCGGCAGTTCTACAACGCGCTGCAAACGCATGATTTCACGGCCTTCATGCAGCTGCTGTTCACCTGGCGGCCGAACCCCGGCGGGCTTCCGATGCCCGGGTTCTGCGAGGTGGTGGCGGTCTATATCCTGGTGTTCGTCTACGTCACCTACCTGAACCAATGGCTGCAGATCCGCTGGCGGCGCTGGATGACGACCCGGTTCCTGGACGACTGGCTGTCCGATCAGGCCTATTACCGCATCAGCCTGTCCACCGATCGCCAGGCGGTCGGCACCGACAACCCCGACCAGCGCATCTCCGACGACATCCGCGACTTCGTCGGCACCACCCTCTCGCTGGGCGTGGATTTCCTCTCCAACATCGTCTCCTTCGCCAGCTTCGTCGGCATCCTGTGGGTGCTGTCGGGGGATATCCGCGTGCTCGGCGTCACCATCCCCGGCTACATGGTGTTCGTGGCGCTGGTCTATGCGGTGATCGGCACCTGGATGACGCATCTGGTGGGCCGGCCGCTGATCCCGCTGCGCTTCCGCCAGCAGCGGGTGGAGGCCGATTTCCGCTACGCGCTGGTGCGCCTGCGCGAGAACGTCGAAGGCGTCGCGCTCTATGGCGGGGAGGGGGAGGAGCAAGGCAACCTGCTCGACCGCTTCCACAACGTCGTCACCAACTGGTGGGCGATCATGACGCGGACCAAGCGGTTGAACGCGCTGGTCTCGGGCTATGGGCAGATCGCCATCATCTTTCCCTTCGTGGTCGCCGCGCCGCGCTATTTCGCCAACCAGATCCAGCTCGGCGGCCTCACCCAGACCGCCGGCGCGTTCGGGCAGGTGCAGAGTTCGCTGTCCTGGTTCGTCAACGCTTACGGCACGCTGGCGCAGTGGAGCGCGATCGTCGAACGTCTGACCACGTTCCAGCGTGCGATCGCGCTCGCCCGCGCCGGCGCCGGGGTCGGGCTGGTCGAACGGGCGACGACGGACGGCACCGTGCGGCTCGAGGACGTGACGCTCGCGCTGCCGAACGGGACCACGCTGGTCGCGCACGCGAACGTCGTGTTGCAGCCTGGCAGCTCGGTGGTGATCACCGGCCGGTCGGGCTCGGGGAAATCGACCCTGTTCCGCGCGCTGGCCGGCATCTGGCCGTTCGGCCAGGGCCAGGTCGCGCGCCCGGCCGAGCGCTGCCTGTTCCTGCCGCAGCGGCCCTATATCCCGCTCGGCACGCTGCGCCATGTCGTGACCTATCCGCACCCGCCCGAGGACATCGCGCGCGAGACGGTGGCGCAGGCGCTGCGCGACGTGGGCCTGCCGGAGCTGGTCGATCACCTGGACCAGGACCGCAACTGGCCGCAGGTGCTTTCGGGCGGGGAGCAGCAGCGCCTCGCCATGGCCCGCGCGCTGCTGGCCAAGCCGGACTGGCTGTTCCTGGACGAGGCGACCGCCAGCCTGGATCCCGCCGCCGAAGCCGCGCTCTATCGTGTTTTGAAGGAGCGGCTTCCCGGCACAACGGTGGTCTCGATCGCCCACCGGCCGGAGGTGCAGGGGCTGCACGAGCAGCGCCTGGTGCTGGAGCGGGAGGACGAGCGCCCCGGCCGGCTGGTCGCGCAGCCGGTCGAGGCGGCGGCACAATAAAAAACCTCTCCCGCTTCCGCGGGAGAGGTGCAGATGCCTCGGCCCGGGCGGCCTATTGCGCGACCGCGCCGGCGCCCTTGCGCACTTCGTTCACCGCCGCGCGCGCCGCCTGGGCCATCAGCCCGCTGTCGTTCGCAACCGTGACGAAGCGGAAGCCCATCTTGATCATCCGCGCGGCATAGCCGGCGGAGCCGTTGTGCAGCCCGGCGAACAGGCCGCGCTTCTTGGTCGCCGCCAGCAGCATCTCGTAGATGCCGAGGATCTTCGGCTCCTCCCGATCCAGCTTCGGCTCCATCCCGAGCGAGAAGCCGAGGTCGCTGGGTCCGATGTAGATGCCGCTGATGCCCGGCACGTCCAGGATCGCATCGATATTGTCGATCGCTTCCTGGGTTTCGATCATCGGGATCACCAGCACTTCGTCGTTGGCGATCTTCTGGTAGCTGGTGGAGACGCCATAGACGCCAGCGCGGATCGGCCCGTTGCTGCGCTTGCCGGCGGGCGGATAGAGGCAGGCGTCGGCCAGGCGCTTGGCTTCGTCCTTGTTGTTGACCATCGGGCAGATCACGCCCCAGGCGCCGCCGTCCAGCGCCTTGCCGATGATGCCCGGCTCGTTCCAGGGCACGCGCACCAGCGGCGTGACGGGCTGCGCGCCCATGCCGTGGAAGCACGCCACCATGGACAGGTAATCCTGCACGCCGTGCTGCATATCGACGGTGACGCTGTCCCAGCCGGACTGTGCCATCACCTCGGCGGAGAAGCCCGAGGGAATAGCCAGCCAGCCGTTCACCACGGCCTTGCCTTCTTTCAGTCGCTGCTTGATTCGGTTCGTCATGCGCGCGTTTCCTTCCTGCGAGAGGGCGGACGCTAGGCGCGGCGCCTGGGACCGTCAATCAATCGGCCGCGCCCGGCGCCCAAGGCACCCATGCAGAGGGCACCTATGCCCAGGGCACCCATACTCAGGGCAGACGTGCCAGCCGCTCGCCCAGCAGAGCGAAGAAGCCGTCGGCATCCAACGTTTCCAGCACCAGCGCGTTGGGCGGCGCGGCGGTACGGCCCCAGCGGTCGATCACGGTGCGCCCGCGACACGGACCGGGTCCGAGATCGACGTTGACGGCGGCCGGCCGCGCGGCGAACAGCGCCGGGCGGAGCAGCCAGGCGATCGCGCAGGGATCGTGCAGCGGCGCGCCGCCCCCGCCGAGCCGGCGCGACGGCGGCACGCCGCCCTGGATCGCCACGGCGGCGGCAAGCGCCCGCCCGCTGCCGGCCGCGCGCAATCCCGCCAGCCGCGCCGGCGTCGCCATCGCCTGGGAGGTGAGGTCGAGCGGCGCCAGCACCACCGGCCGGCCGCAGCCGAGCAGGATCGCCAGCGCCTCCGGGTCGTTATAGGCGTTGAATTCGGCCGCCGGCGTGGCGTTGCCCTCGGGCT
>JAJZVS010000243.1 GCA_021845555.1 Pseudomonadota bacterium | reverse complement strand
GCGTGCGGTGTAGCGCAGCAGCGCGGCGTCCCCTTCCGCGCGCACCGCGGCGAGGATGGCGGCCACCGCGTCGTCCACCTGTTCGGTGGTCTCGCGGGCTTCGTCGAGCAGGGCGGCGAAGGCGGCGCCGAAACCGGGATCGGCGGTATCGAGCCGCTTCATGCGGCGGCCAGCGCGGCGCGGAAGCGGGCGATCCAGGCGCCGATCGCCTCCGGGCGGGTTTTCAGCGCGGTGCGGTTGACGATCAGGCGGGACGTGACCGGGGCGATCACCTCGGTTTCCACCAGCCCGTTGGCCTTCAGGGTGGAGCCGGTCTGCACCAGATCGACGATCAGCCGCGACAACCCCAGGCCGGGGGCGAGTTCCATCGCGCCCGAGAGTTCCACCACCTCCGCCTGCACGCCGCGGGCGGCGAAGTGCCGGCGGGCGACGTTCGGGTATTTGCTCGCCACCCGCACGCTGGACCAGCGCGCGGGATCGTCGCTGCCGGCGGTCGCTTTCGGTTCGGCCACGGCGATGCGGCAGCGGCCGATGCCGAGGTCGAGCGGGGCGTAGATTTCCGGGTAGTCGAACTCCATCAGCACGTCGGCGCCGCAGATGCCGAGTTCGGCGGCACCGAAGGCGACGAAGGTGGCGACGTCGAACGGCCGCACGCGCACCACGTCGAGACCCGGCTCGTTGGTCGGGAAGCGCAGCCGGCGGCTGGATTCATCGGTGTAGTCGGAGGCGGGGATGACGCCGGCGCGCGCGAGCAGGGTCCCGCATTCGGCCAGAATGCGGCCTTTGGGCAGCGCGAGGATCAGCGGGGCGTCGGTCTCCGCCTCGGGTGCGGGGGCGGGGAAGGCCGCGGTCATCTGGGGGCTCCGGTGGTCTGCGGGGGGTGGATACCACCAGAGCGGGGGGAAGGCGAAGGGGGGCGCCGCGTCAGCCCACCCCCGCCAGTCCCAGCCGGGCCGCGAGGCCGTGCGGACGATTGTCGTGCGTCCAGACCGTGGCCCCGGCCATCAGGCGCGTGTTGGCCAGGCGATGGACATCGACATACCCCACGCCGTGGCGGAACAGGGTGCGGTGCTCGATGAACCCCAGGACCTCCGCGTCGGTGGCGACGACGGCCAGGGGCAGGTCGGCGAGGGTCTGGTGGCCCGTGCGCGGACGATCGAGCCGGGGCGAGGTATCGACCGGGATCACGCCACGGGGAGGCACGCTTATGCCTGAAGATCAGAGCACAATACACCGCATGGGCTCGGCGGCGCTGCGGCATCCGCGTGTCGGCGCTGGGCCCCATTGCGCTGCCCGAACGCGCGGCGCGGCGTGACGAAGAAGAATCTAAAACGCAAAAAACGCAAATGAACGCAAATGAACGCAAATGGGTCCGGTGCCTCAAAGGCCTTGAACGATGCGCTTGATTTCCAGGCGCGGTGGCCCGAAGTTCAGCAGCAGGCAGAGACGCAGCCCCGTGGCCTTGAGGTAGTTCAGGCATTGAGCGCGATGGACAGTGGCCAGTGCAGCGACGGCCTTGATCTCCACCAGCACCACCTCCTCCACCAGCAAGTCCGTCGTGTACTCACCGACGACCGCACCATCATACCTGACGACGATACCGCCTTGTCGCGCCACGGCAATACCCCGCTTGCGCAGCTCGTATGCGAGCGCGTTCTCGTAAACCTTCTCGACAAATCCCGACCCGAGCGTATTGGCAACGACCAGCGCGCACCCGATGACCAGCCGCGATAGATCGTTGACCATGTTTTCATTTGCGTTCATTTGCGTTCATTTGCGTTTTTTGCGTTGAAAGCCTTCCTTCCTGATACCAACAGCCAAAGCTTGCCAAAACATTGATGAAAATGCCGTCCAGCAGCCGCCGGACCTCCGGCCCGCGGCCCCGCTCTTGCCGATCGAGGCATCACCGTCGCACCGTGTGCGGCGCTGAAAAGGAGCAATCGATGCGTTCTGTCCCGCGCGCCGCCTGCCTCGCCGCCCTTGCTCTCGCCACGCCAAGGCCTGCGGCGGCGGCCGGGTTCGGCGTGACCAGCCCCGATTTCCCCGACGGCGGCACCATGCCCCCGGCGCAGGAACTCGATCTGCACGGCTGCACCGGCGCCAACCGCTCCCCCGCGCTCGCCTGGTCCGGCGCGCCGGCGGGGACGCGGAGCTTCGCGGTGACGATCCACGATACGGACGCGCGCGGCGGGCGCGGCTGGTGGCATTGGGTGGTGCTCGATATCCCGCCCGACGTGCGCGGGTTGCGCGCCGGCGCCGGCACGCCGGGGTCGCCGGCGCTGCCGGCGGGCGCTACGCAGGGGCGGACCAGTTTCGGTTTCGCCCGTTACGGCGGCCCGTGCCCGCCGGTGGGCGATCCGCCGCACCACTACCGCATCACCGTCTATGCGCTGCGCGTGGCGCGGCTGAACCTGCCGGCGGGGACGCCGCCCGACGCGGTGCGGACGCGGTTGCGGGCCGACGCACTGGCAAGCGCGCGGATCGTGGGGCGGTTCGGACGGGCGCGGTAGCGGCGGCGGAACCGGGACCCTTCCCCCCGACGCCCGCGCACCGGGATCAGAGCATCGACTTCGCGCGTTGCAGTACCAGGCTGCATACCTTGCGCGTCACTTGCGCCTTGATGCCGCCGCCACCCAGACCGAAGCTCTGGCCCTGGCCGGTTTCCAGCAAGCCGCTGTTGCCGGCCCTGAATCCGCTGTCCGTCGATCCCTGGCGCGACCCCGTCACTTTGCCGAGCAGCGAGTCCTTGACCGAGGACGCGGCGCCCCCGCTCAGATAGTTGTTTCGGATGCAGTATTGGATGATCCCGGCGAGGTTGGTCGGGCTTGCGTTGTTCACCGACGGCAGGCCCCCACCGAGGCCGCCGAGGCTCCCCAGCCCGCCGCTGCCCGACCCTTGTCCCGATCCCACCGCGTTCTGCAACTGATTCAGCAACTGCGCCCGCGCCGGCGGTCCCGCCAGCAGCAACGCCCCGCAGACGCCGCCGAGGGCAATGGTGACGCAAATCCGCTTCAGCACAGGGGCAGTCCGGCAGTCCGTCAGCAAGCGCATGCGCGTACTCCGTCAGAGGCAGGGACGCCGCCCATCATGGATCGTCCCGTCGCCAGGGCCGTGGAAACTCTGCCCGGCATCGGCGCGAACATCAACGGCGGCCGGGCGCGCCGGCGATCGGCAGGCTGGCAGACACCGCAACGACTTCGCCTCGCGGAAGTCCCGATGTGGAGGCCGCGAAACGGCCGGCCACTTCGGCCCCGCGCGTCGTTGGCGCACCGGCGCGCTCCGGAGTAGGCTCATCCGGCGTGCCGCCTGCCGCCGAAAGGAAAACCGCAATGTCCAACCGATCGCTCCGTCTCCTCCCGTTCCTCGCCGCCGCCGCGCTGGCCGTGTGGCTGCTCCCGCCGCACCTCGCGCGCGCGACGTCGGCCGGGGGCAGTCCCACCGCCGAGGTCGCCTCGATGGACCAGGCCGTGCAGCAGGGCGCGGAGATTTTTGCCAGCGACAAATTCGGCGGCGTGCGCACCTGCGCGACCTGCCACAGCAACGGCGGCAGGACCGAGGGCACCCTGCCGGGCGGCGGTCACATCCCGAGCCTGATGGGCGTCGCGGCCCTGTTCCCGAAATTCGTGCCCCAGAAGCACCGGGTCATCACGCTGGAACAGCAGTTGGCGCACTGCATCCAGGGCGGGATCCAAGGCAAGCCGCCGGCCTCCGACAGTCCGGAGATGGTGGATCTGATCGCCTATCTGACCTCGCTGTCCAAGGGCGCGGTGATGGGCACCCAATTCAAGTAGAAGCATCGGCCGCTTCCGCCGCCCGCCGCAAGCCCCGAGCCCCAAGGCCCAGGCCCGCATGACCTTCCCCGGCCTCGCCTCCCGGCACCGCTCCGGCCCGTTCGCCCGCGCCGCGCGCATCGTTGCCGGGCGTCCGCGCCTGTTCGCCGGGGCCGCCGCGGGGGGGCTCGCCGGCGCCGCGCTCGCCGCCACGCCGATGGCCCCGGTCACCGCCGCGGTGCTCGCCTGGGACATCGGCACCGGTCTCTATGTCGTGCTGGCCTTCGCCCTGTTCCTCTCCGCGCCGCCCGAGCGCATGGCGCACAACGCCAAGCGCGAGGAGGAGGGCGAGTGGACCATCTTCGCCCTCACCGTCGCCGCCGCGGTGGCAAGCCTCGCCGCGATCCTGGGGGTGTTCGCGGAGACCAAGGGGCTCACGCCCGTCACCCGCGGCCTGCACATCGCGCTGGTGGCCGGCACGCTCGCGGTGTCGTGGCTGATGATGCACACCACCTTCGCGTTCCGCTACGCGCACGAATACTACGCGCGCGACCTCGCCCCGCCGGCGTTCGACCGCGGGCTCGAGTTTCCCGGCGAAACCACCCCCGATTACATGGACTTCGCCTATTTCTCGCTGGTGCTGGGGATGACCTTCCAGGTCTCCGACGTGCAGATCGCCAGCCGCAAGCTGCGCCGGCTGGCGACGGTGCACGGGCTGCTGAGCTTCCTGTTCAACACCATCATCCTGGCGCTGACGGTCAATATCGCGGCCGGGCTGGTGTGACGGTGGCCGGCACCAGCGCGGCGCCGGCGCGCGGGGCGCGGAACCAGGTTCCGGACCAGATCGCCCCGGCGATGCCAAGGCCGTAGGCCGCCAGCCCCAGCGCCAGCGCGACGAACATCCAGCCCAGCGAGCCGGTCAGCCGCAGCGCCAGCCACCCGCCGCCCACCGCCAGCACCATCCGCGCCAACCCCGCCGCCACCGGCCAGAACAGCCGCCCGGCGCCCTGCGAAGCGAAATAGAGCGCAAGCCC
This sequence comes from Pseudomonadota bacterium, assembly GCA_021845555.1. GTDB lineage: Bacteria > Pseudomonadota > Alphaproteobacteria > Acetobacterales > Acetobacteraceae > JAJZVS01. Next base: position 1,273 of record JAJZVS010000243.1, on the reverse strand, counting down.
CAGCCCATACAGCCCGTAGGCCGGTCCCACCGCCCGCAGATACGCGCTGCCGGTGGCCAGCATCCGCGGATCGTGCCCGAACAGCCCGAGCCAGGCATGCGGGAACGCCGCCGCGCCGAGGCCGATCGCCTCGGTGACGGTAAACGCCAGCAAGCCGCCGATCGCGGTGATCCGCAGCGCCCGGCCCGGCTGCCCGGCGCCGATATTGGTGCCGACCATCGCCACCAGCGGCGCCCCCAGCCCAAAGACCAGCGGCACCAGCAAATATTCCAGCCGCGCCCCGGTGCCGTAGCCCGCCACCGCGTCCGCCCCCGCCGTGCGGCCGACCAGCGCGGTGGTCAGCGCCACCGTGACGTTGGTCTGCACCGAGGTGAGGCTCGCCACCCCGCCCACCCGCAGGATACGGGAGAACATCTCCCAGCGCAGGGGAACCAGCCGGAACCGGGCCAGGTTGCGCCCGCTCAGGATATACCAGCCCAGCACCAGCGTGCCGCCGGCGTAGAACCCCAGCAGCGCCGCCGCGCCGCCGGCGATGCCGAGCGCGGGGAACGGCCCGAGGCCGAAGATCAGGCAGGGCGACAGCGGCACCAGCACCACCACGCCGGCGCAGATCACCAGCGCGGGCACCAGCATGTTGCCGGTGCCGCGGATCACGCTCGCCAGCCCGTTCATCACCCAGAGCAGCAGGTTGCCGGCGAACACCACGTTCGAATAGGCCAGCGCCGCCGCCAGCGACCCGCCGGACCCGCCGAGCGCCCGGTACAGCGACGGCCCCAACCCCAGCACCAGCACCGAGCAGGCCAGCCCCAGCACGACGTTGATGAGGACGGCGTGCAGCACCAGCGCGTCCGCCTCGTCGCGCCGGTCGGACCCCAGCGCGCGCGCGACCGCCGCCGAGATGCCGCCGCCCATCGCCCCGGCCGAGATCATCTGCACCAGCATCACGCCCGGAAACACCAGCGCCATGCCGGCCAGCGCGTCGGTGCCGAGGCGGGCGACCCAGAACGTCTCGATCAGCCCGGTGGCCGCCTGGGCCAGCATCACCAGCATGTTCGGCCAGGCGAGGCGGATCAGCGTGGCGGCGATCGGCCCGTGCAGCAGCAGCCTGGTGCGCGGGCTGAGCCCGGCGGGGGAGGGGACGGCGGCGGAGAGCGGAGCCGGCATGACCTGCGCCTGTCACTACTATTATGCTAGTCACATAGGCCGCCTGCCATCCGCGCGCAAGAGCGCGGAGGCGTGGGGGCCTCCGATCGCGTGCTTTCCCGCCGGCCGC
>JAJZVS010000242.1 GCA_021845555.1 Pseudomonadota bacterium | reverse complement strand
CGCATCCGCGCGCAAGAGCGCGGAGGCGTGGGGGCACCCGATCGCGTGCTTTCCCGGCGGCCGCGCCCGCTTCCAGCCACCGGTCGGCAAAAGGCGAACGGCTTGCGAGGAGCGCCGCAGCCCGCCACACCCGCGCCATCCCGCGAGGACAACCGCCATGGCCGCCCTGCCGCCCCACCCCGCCGCTGCGCCGCTTGCCGGCCCCGCTGGTGCGGACCGGGTCACGGTCGTCATCCCGACGCTGAACGAGGCGGAAACGATCGCCGCGGTGATCGCTGCCTTGCCACGCCCGCTCGTGCGGGAGGTGATCGTCGCGGACGGCGGCAGCACCGACGCCACCGAAGCGCGCGCGATCGCCGCCGGGGCGCGGGTGCTCGCGGCCGGACGCGGTTACGGGCGCGCCTGCGCCGCCGGCGCCGCGGCGGCCGATCCGGCCAGCACGATCCTGGTGTTCCTCGACGGCGACGGCGCCGATCGCGCCGATCTGCTGGACCGGCTGGTGACGCCGATCGCCGCCGGGACGCAGGATTTCGTGCTCGCCACCCGCACCCGCGGGGCGCGCGAGCGGGGCGCGATGGCCTGGCACCAGGTGCTCGCCGGCCGCCTCGCCGGGGCGGCGATGCGGCTGCTGTATGGCGTGCCGTACACCGACATGTGCGCCTTCCGTGCGATCCGCCGCGACGCGCTGGTCGCGCTCGGGCTGCGCGAGATGGGCTACGGCTGGAATCTGGAGATGCAGATGCGGGCCGCCCGCGCCGGGCTGCGCATCCGCGAGATCCCGCTCCCCTACCGCCGCCGCGCCGGCGGGCGGTCCAAGGTGGCCGGCTCGCTGCCGGGCAGCCTGCGCGCCGGCTGGCGGATCGCCGCGACCCTGCTGCGCGTGGCCCGGGAGCCGCTTGATCCAGATCAATGACCGAGGCCGCCCCGGCATGCGCGATGCCGCCGTGCCCGCGCGCCCGCCCTCCGGCGATCGCGCCGCGGCCGCGATTGCAGGGGCCGGCGCGGCGGGGCCGCGACGCCAGGAGCGGAGAACGGTCATGCCGCCGGACCATCGGGTTTCGGTCATCCTTGCACGCGCCGCGATGCGCGCCCTGCCGCCGCCGGTGGTGGCGCGCGGCGGCGCGCTGCTGCTGCGCCGCCTGGGGCGGGTGCATCCGCGCCTGTTCGCCGATCTCGCGCGGCTCGCCCCGGCCTGCGTCGGCGTCGCGCCCACCGACCTGCCGCATCGCTTCCGGCTGGAGATCGGCGGCGGCCGGCCGCCCCGGCTGGCCCTGGCGCAGGCGACCGACCCGCCGCCCGACGCCGCCATCGAAGGCAGCCTGGAATCGCTGATCGACCTGCTGGAAGGGCGGATCGACGGCGACGCCCTGTTCTTCTCCCGCGCCATCACCGTCACCGGCGACAGCGCGGCGGTGGTCGGGCTGCGCAACACGCTGGATCGCTACCCGATCGACGTGCTGGAGGCGGCGACCGGGCTGCTCGGCCCGCTGGCCGGACCGGCGCGCCGGATCGGCCAACGGCTCGGCCAACGGCTCGAACGCCTTGGCGAAGGGCTGCGGACCCGGCTGGTCGCCACCCACGCCTCGCTGCACGCGGCGGCGCCCGCCGCGGCGCAGGACCCGGCGGCGGAAATCGCCACGCTGCGCGGCGAGGTGCGCCGCCTCGCCACCAGGCTCGCGCGGCTCGAACGGCGCGGCGCGCCGGTCACGGAGGACCATCCCGCATGAGGCCGATCCGCTATCTCGAACTCGTCTGCCCCGCCGGCACGCCGGCCGCGCTGCGCACCGCGGTCGATGCCGGGGCCGATACGGTCTATTGCGGCTTCCGCGACGCGACCAACGCGCGCAACTACCCCGGCCTCAATTTCGACGTGGACGATCTGCGCGCCGGCATCGCCTATGCCCACCAGCACGGGCGGCGGGTGCTGGTGGCGGTGAACACCTTCCCCCGCGCCGGGGAGACCGCGATCTGGCATCGCGCGGTGGACAACGCCGCCGCCTGCGGGGCGGATGCCGTGATCCTCGCCGATCTCGGCGTGCTGGATTACGCGGCGCGGGAACATCCCACTCTCCGTCGGCATCTTTCGGTGCAGGCGGCGGCGGCCAATCCGCTGGCGATCGATTTCTACCGCGCCCAGTTCGGCATCAGCCGCGTGGTGCTGCCGCGCGTGCTGGCGGTGGCCGAAGTGGCGGCGCTGGTGGCGCGCATCGGGGTGGAGGCGGAAGTGTTCGCCTTCGGCAGCCTGGGCACCATGGTGGAGGGGCGCTGCTATCTCTCGTCCTACATCACCGGCCGCTCGCCGAGCAGCGACGGCGTCTGCGCCCCGGCCGAGCACGTCGCCTACCGGGAGCAGGACGGCAAGCTGTTCGCCTGCCTCGGCGATACGGTGATGAATTGTTTTGGTCCCGGCGAAGCGCGCTCCTACCCCACGCCCTGCAAGGGCCGTCTCGTCACCAACGGCGAACCTTCCTACCTGTTCGAGGAGCCGGTCGGGCTGAACGCCAGCGCGATCCTGCCGCAACTGAAAGACGCCGGCGTCACCGCGCTGAAGATCGAGGGCCGCCAGCGCGGCCGGGCCTATGTCGGCCAGGTGGTCGCCGCCTTCCGCGCGATCCTGGACGCGCTGGCCGACGGCCGCCCGCCGCCGCCGGAAGCGGCGCAGCTGCACGCGCTGACCGAAGGCGGGCAGGAAACCCTGAGCGCCTACCGGAGTGGCTGGCGATGAGCGAACACCCTCCCGCGCGTCTCACCCTTGGTCCGCTGATGCATCATTGGCCGGCGGAACGGCGGCGCGACTTCTACTTCCGCATCGCCGACGAAGCCCCGGTCGATAGCGTCTGCCTGGGCGAGGTGGTCTGCTCCAAGCGCGAGCCGTTCTTCGCCGAGCAAATGCCCGCGGTGATCGACCGGCTGCGCGCGGCGGGCAAGGAAGTGGTGATCTCCACCCTGTCGCTCATCACCACCGAGCGCGAACTGGCGGCGATCGGCGAACTCGCCGCCTCCGGGCTGCCGGTGGAGGCGAACGACGTCACCGCGATCCGCGTGCTGGCCGGGCGGCCCTTCATCGCCGGCCCGCTGATCAATCTGTTCAACGAGGCGACGCTCGATTTCCTGGTCCGCGCCGGCGCGGTGCGGGTGAACATGCCGGTCGAGTTGTCGCTGCCGTCGATCGGCGTGCTGGCCGCGCACAACCCGACCGGACAGACCGAGATGGCCGTGTTCGGCCGCCAGGGGCTGGCGCTGTCGATGCGCTGCTATCACGCCCGCGCCTATGGGCTGCACAAGGATTCCTGCCAGTACGTCTGCGAGCGCGATCCGGACGGCCTGCCGGCGGACCAGCTCGACGGGCGCGGCCTGCTGGCGGTGAACGGCACGCAGACGCTCTCGCACGGCTATCTGGTGGCGCTGGCCGAACTCGATGCGCTGCGCCGGCTCGGGGTGAGCCATTTCCGCCTGGCGCCGCAAGCCGGCGTGACCGCGGAGGGGTTGGATATGGTCCGCGTCGCCGCGCTGTATCGGCAGGTGCTCGATGGCGCGGCGGACCCGGCGGCGGCGGAGGCGGCGCTGCTGGCGATGCTGGGGCCGGTGGCGCCGATCAACGGCTTCCTGCACGGGCGGGAGGGGATGGCCTGGGTGCCGGCGGGGACGATGCACTGACGGGGACGATGCACTGACGGGGACGGATCGTTCTCCGTCGCCGCTCTGGAGAAGGGGAAAATCTCCGGTTTCGGCGGCACTATAGAATAAAAACGCTACATTAGTAATCATCTTGCGCGGACGGCGCGTTGCGCCTACTTCCCCGGCGCCGCCGGTCCGCGCGCTCTCGCGTGGCGTCCTGGCGCGCAGCAACCGCAGCGACAGGATTCCGTCCATGCCGATCGCCTCCCCGCCCCAGCCCGGCCGCCGCGCGGTGCTGCGCGGCGCCGCCGCATTTGCCGGCGCCGGTCTCGTGTCCACCCGCCCGGCCCGCGCTGCCACCGTGCTGCGGGTCGCCACCATCCCGATCCTGGCGATGGCGCAGTTGTTCGTGATCGAAGCCGAGGGCTGGGCGAAGCAGGCCGGGCTGACGCTGGAAACGACCAGCTTCTCCTCCGGTCCGGCGATGGTGCAGGCGCTCGCGTCCGGCCGGTTCGACGTCGCCTATATCGGCATCGGTCCGGCGATGGTGGCGGCGGCGCACGGCGTCGCGCTCAAGGTCGTGGCGGCGAACGGGGAGGGCCAGGTGGCGCTGCTCGGCCGCGGTCCCTTCGCCGCCGGCTACGCCAAGGCCGCCACCCCGGCCGCCGCTTTCGCGGCGTTCCACAAGGCAACCGGGCGCCCGGTCCGCATCGCCACCCTGCCGAAGGGCGCGGTGCCCGATACCGTGCTGCGCTACTGGCTGAACGAGGTCGCGCATGTCGCGCCGGCGGACGTGCAGGTGCTCGGCTTCGGCGAGAACCGGGTGCAGCAGGCGCTGCTGTCCGGCTCGGTCGATGCGGCGTCCACGCTGGAACCCGCGCTGACGATCGTGCAGAGCCGCGATCCGGGCGCGCGTATCCTGGTCGATGGAGCGACGATGTTCCCGGGCGGACCCGGCGCGGTGCTCGCGGTCAGCGATGCGCTGGTGGCGCACGATCCCGCCGCGGTGCGGACGCTCGTTGCGCTGCACGTGCGCGCGACGCGGCTGTTGCAGAAGGACCCCGGCCGCGCGGCGGCCGATCTGGCGGCCACGCTCGGCAAGGGGCTGCTGTCGCGCGCGCTGCTGCTGAAGGCGCTGACCTCGCCGGAGATGCGTCCGATCGCCGATCCCGGCAAGATCGTCGCGGCCACCGAACGGCTGGCGGCATACCAGGCGAAGCTCGATCCGATCAGCAAGCTGCCGCCGGTCGCCTCGCTGTTCGACACCAGCTTCTACGCTGCCGCCATCAAGGCGGCGCCGCGATGAAGCCACTGCCGCCGCGCTTTCCCGCGCTGTGGCAGGCGGGCGGGCTCGCGGCGTTTCTCGGCGTGTGGGAAGCGACGGTGCGCCTCGGCATCCTGCCGCCGGCCTGGATCCCGCCGCCCAGCGCGATTCCGGCCGCGCTGGTCAGCGAGATCCGCGCCGGCATCTGGCCGGTGGTGGTGGCCGACAGCCTGAGCCATTACGCTACCGGGGTGATCGCCGGCAGCCTGCTCGGCATCGCGGTGGGTGTCGCCGCCGCGCTGCTGCCGCGGTTCGACGCCGCGCAGGCGGGCGTCGCGCGGGTGCTGCGGCCGATCCCGCCGCTGGCCTGGATCCCCTTCGCGCTGATCTGGTTCGGCGCCAGCGAAACCGCGGCGGCCTTCATCATCGGCATCGGCGTGTTCTGGCTGAACTACTTCGCCGCGATGGCGGCGGTGCGCGCGGTCGATCCGGGACTGGTCGAACTCGCGGTCGCGTTCGGCCACGGCGGGTTCTTCGCCCGGCTGCGCAAGATCGTGCTGCCGGCCGCGCTGCCGGGCATCCTGTCGGGCGTGCGCGCCGGGCTGGGCCAGGGCTGGATGGCGGTCGTCGCCGCCGAATTGTTCGGCATCGAAGGCATCGGCCAGCGCATGACCGAGGCCGCCGGACTGCTCGCCACCAACGTGCTCGTGCTCTACATGTTCACCATCGCGCTGCTGTATGGGCTGACCGATTTCGCCTTCCAGCGCGCCACACGACGGATGCTGACATGGACGCGGGTGTAGCGCCGCCGATCGTTTCGTTGCGTGGCCTGGCGTTCGGCCATCCGGGCGATCCTTCCGCGCGCAACGTGCTGGCCGGCCTCGACCTCGAACTGCCGCGCGGCGGGTTCACCGCGATCGTCGGCCCCTCGGGCGTCGGCAAATCGACGCTGCTGCGCGTGGTGGCGGGGCTGGCGCGGCCCAACGCCGGGGAGGTGCGGCTGCTGACCGAACCCGCACCCGATCGCCGCCCGGCCGCGCTGGTGTTCCAGGACGCGCGGCTGATGCCCTGGCGGCGGGTGCTCGCGAACGTGGCCTTCGGGCTGGAGGGTCTCGCGCTCTCCGCGCCCGCGCGGCGGGAGCGGGCCGCGGCGGCGCTGGCGCTGGTGGGCCTCGCCGACCAGGCGCACAAATTCCCCGGGCAACTCT
>JAJZVS010000241.1 GCA_021845555.1 Pseudomonadota bacterium | reverse complement strand
CCGCCAGGTGGCGAGCCTCGGCAGCCTGATCGAGCGTTGGCTGCAATCCTACCTGGGCAGCGGAGCGCTGTCGGCGTGGAGCTATTCCAGCCTGGTGGTGAACAACTCCGCCACCCTGCTCGGGTTCCGGGAGGTGTTCATCGTCCCGCTGTCGGTCCACGACGGTCGCGCCGCGCGGCTGGAGCGGGTACTGATCGGCCTGACCCTGCTCGCGGTGCCGGCCGCCGCCGCGGTGATGCTGATGGCCCGGCCGATCGTGACGATCCTGTTCATGCGCGGCCGTTTTGGTGTGGAGGCGGCCGATCTCACCAGTTCGTTCCTCACGATTCAGGCGCTCGGCCTGTGGCCCGGCACGGCCGGGGCGCCGCTGCTGCGGATGCTGCAGATCCTCGATCGCGCGCCGCTGATCGGCGTGACCTATATCGTGGGGGCGCTCGGCGTGCTGCTGCTCGGCGGCGTGTTCGTGCTGGGCGCGCATGGCGGGCCGGTGGCCTTCGCCGCGGTGATGGTGGCATCGAGCACGCTTTCCACCATCACCGCCGGCGTGCTGGTGCATCGCGCGGGGCTGCGGCCCGACTGGGTGCGGGTCGCGCGGTATGCGGCCTTCGCCGTCGCCGCCGCCGCCGCCGGGTTGCTCGCCAGCCGGTTCGCGCCGACGACATTGCCGTTCTACCCCCGACTGGCCTGCCAACTCGCCCTGTTCGGCCTGCCGGTTGTCCTGGCGTACGGGGCGATCCGCCAGCGTCTCCTCGCGATCATTCGCTGAACCGCCGCGTCATGCCATCGGTCCTCGCCATCTCCTACACGCTGCCGCCGCATCTCTATCCGCAGTCGATCCAGATCGGCCGGCTGCTCGGTGCGCTGAAGGCGCGGTGCAAGCTCTGCGTCGTCACCGCCGACGAACGCGGCGGGCCGCTGGATGCGACGCTGATGCCCCGCCTGTTCGACGGCATGGAAGACGTGCTGCGGATCCCGCGTTTCGAGAACCGCTACCTGAGCGCCGCCAAGGAGCGCCTGCTGCCGGTCATCTTCCTGCGCCCGGATCTGCACCAAGGTTGGATGCGCCAGGCCGAAGCCGCCATCCTTCGGCATTACCAGGGGCGGCGCTTCGACTGCGTTGCCACCTTCTCCTATCCCGCAAGCACCAACCTGCTGGGTCTATCGTTGCAGGGCCGTCTCGGCGTGCGCTGGATCGCCCATAATTCCGACCCCTGGGCCGACAACCCGGTGGTGCGCGAAGGCGCGTGGTCGCGGCGGAACAACCGGCGGCTGGAAGCCGAGGCCTTCGGCGCCGCCGATGCGTTGGTGTTTACTTCGGCCGAGACGGTCGCGCTCTATCGCGATCGCTACCCACATCGGGCCCCGGTGATGCATGCTTTGAACCACGCCTTCGATCCGGCCGACTTTCCCCATGTGGATCGTGCGGCGCGGCCATCGGGGCAGCCGGTGACGCTGCGCTATCTCGGCAGCTTCTACGGCCCGCGAACGCCCGCGCCGTTGTTCGCGGCCCTGCGCCTTCTGACCGAGGACGAACGATCGCGTCTCCGGATCGAAATCGTCGGTGGCGGGCGGCGGGTGCCCGCGCTACGCGAGGCGTTCGGGGTCAGCGCATGCGTGAGCCTTCGCCCCGGCGTGGGCTATACGGAGAGCCTGCGACTGATGGTGGAGAGTGACATCCTGCTGGTCATCGATGCGCCGAGCACGCAACCCAGCGTGTTCTTTCCCTCTAAGCTTGCCGACTACATCGGCGCCGGGCGCCCGCTGCTGGGCATTTCGCCGCCGGGCACGACGCAGCGCATCCTGACCGGACTCGGCCAGCCCTGCGCCGATACGACAGAGACCGAGGCGATCGCGGCGCTGCTGCGACGGATCGCAGCCGCCGGCGGTGCCGACTGGGCGGCACCGGCACCGGCACAGACACTGCCCTACCGGATCGACCACACGGTGGCGGCGTTCGCGGAGATCCTCGGTCTGTCGGCACCGGCCAGGGAAGCGGATGCAGAATGAGGCTTCTACGAAAGAGCGCCGCCGCGCTGCGCGCCGCCCCGCTGCTGCTGCGGCTGTCCCGCGGGCAGAACCGTCCCGCCGACGACGCGACCCATATCGAGGCTGCGGTGCGCTGGCTGCTGGCGGCGCAGGAGGCGGCGGGCGGCGGGGGCTTCGCGCATTCGTTCCATCTCGCCCACGGCTGGCAGCCGGCCTATCCGGAGACGACCGGGTATATCCTCTCCAGCCTGCTCGCGGTGAAGGCGGTGCGGGAGGACCTCGCCCCCGTGCTTGCCGCCTCGATCGCGCGCGGGGCGAACTGGCTTGTCTCGGTGCAGCAGGCGGATGGCGCGATCCCGGACGTGGCCGGCACGAAACAGGTCTTTGATACCGGCCAGGTGCTCGGCGGGTATCTCGATCTTCATCGCATCGACCCGGCGCTGATCGATGCTGCGCGCATCCGCCGCACGGCGGCCTGGCTCGCTTCCGTGCAGGAGACGGACGGCCGCTTCCAGCGCTTCGCCTTCCTCGAACGACCGCGCAGCTATTATGCGCGCGTCGGCGCGGCATTGATCCGTGCCGGCCAGCTGCTCGACGAACCCGAGTTCGTTGCCGCGGGTTGCGCCAATCTGGACTGGACGCTGCGCCAGCAGCGGTCGAACGGCTTCTTCGACCGACTGTCCTTTGCCGAAGAGCCGCCCTATCTCCATACGATGTGCTACGTTGCCGAAGGCCTGCTCGACGGGGCGGATGCCGCGGGACGGCCCGACTACGGGGCCGCGGCGCTGCGCTTTTGCCGGGCGATCCTCCACGCCGCGGGCACGAACGTGCCGGTTTCGCAATACGATCCGTCGTTCGCGCCCGCTAACCGGCAATACTGCCTGACCGGCGTCGCGCAGTGGGCCGCGTTGGCGTTGCGGCTGGGGCGGGCGCACGGGGATGCGCGCTTCCTCGCCTCCGCCGAAGCCGCGCTTGCGTTGCTGCGCCGACGGCAGATTCTCGGCACCGGCGATTCCCGCCTCGACGGCGGGCTGTGCGGCAGCGATCCGCCGTGGGGCACCTATCTTTGGCTTGCGATCCCGAACTGGGCGGTGAAATTCCTGATCGATGCGTTCCTCGCCGCCGCACCGGCCGGCGCGGAGGGGGTGGCATGCGCTACCTGATCTACGGCTATTACGGCTTCGGTAATTTTGGCGACGATCTGATGCTGTCGGCGATCGTCGCCGCGATCCATGCGCGCGATCCGGGTGCGGATATCCTGGTGAAGTGCCGCGACCCGGTGTCCGGTCTCGGCCCCGGTGTAAGGTTTCTCGAAGCCGATCGTATCATGGAACAGAAGCGGTCGTCGCTTGCGCGAGCCGCGGCCTATCTGCGGCGGCTCACGGGCGCCGTGAAGGATCGCGACTGGCTGGTGATCGGCGGCGGAGCGCTGTTTCTCGACAAGGGGCGGCTCAATCGCTCGCTGGTGCTGATGTGGCTGCTGGTCCTGCGCGCCCGTCTGGCCGGGGTACGGATCGCGCTGATCGGGGTTTCGTGCGATCTTCTGGCCAGCCCGTCCACTTTGTGGATCACGCGGCGGATCTTCCGCGCCGCCGAGTTTGTAGCCGTAAGAGATACGTTCTCTCACGACTACGCACGCTATTTCGGCCGGGCCGATGCGGTGCTGTGCGCCGATCTGGGCTTCGCGGCGCCCGGCCTGTCGCTTGCGCCCGTCCTCGCGGCAGCGCGGGAGCGGCCGGTGATCGCCGTCTGCCTGGTCGATTACTTCGCCCCCGTCGCATACGCCTCCACCCTCGAGCCGGATCCCGCGCGACGGGCCACCTTCCTGCGGGCCTGCGCCGCACTGCTCGACCGCCACGCCGGCAGCGCCGATTTCGTTTACGTCGCGCTACAGGAACGGATCGGCCTCAGCGACGACGCACTCTATGCCGAACTCGGCGGCGCCGCGCGGTTCACGGCTTATCGCGCGCTGACCTCGCTGGACTCCTGGCATGCCTTGTTGGCAGAGACCGATGGAATCTGCTCCATGCGATACCACCTCGCGCTGCTGGCCGCGGCGGCGGGGCTGCCGGTGACGGTCCTCTATCACGAGCTGAAGCTGGCCGCGGTCGGCCTGATGCCCGGCGTGGACACCTGCACCGTCGCGGATTTCGTCGCGGGAGAGTGCGATCCGATCGCGCCGCTCCTGCGCCCCCGCACACCGCCCGAGGCGCGGGCCGACCGGCTGGCCGGGCAAGCGGCGGCGGCGTTCGCCTGGATCGGCCCGCTCAGCGCGTGAAGAGCCATCGAACTTGTGAAGGAACGCCCGGCGGAAGCATCGGACCTTCTCTCCGAGGACCGTGCGCCGCGGGCATTCCTTCACAAACTCTTAGACCGTCTTGAGGAACTCGATCAGCTTGGTGACTGCGGTCATCTTGTCGGTCTGATCCAGCGCGGCGAGTTCGGCGGCCAGGCGGTCCATCGCGGACTCGTAGATCTGCCGCTCGCTGAAACTCTGGTCCGGCTGGCCGACATTGCGGTGCAGGTCCCGGACCACCTCGGCGATCGCCAACGGATCGCCCGAGTTGATCTTCGCCTCGTATTCCTGCGCGCAGCGGTGGCGTTGTTCCGCGGCCACCAGCAGATGCGGGACGCGCTGGCCCGCTCGCAGCGCGAGCTGCCCGAGCGGGGGGCGATCGCCCCGGCCAACAAGGTACTGCGTAGGGCAACTGGCATTACCTCTGTTGATAGGCGCCGAAGCGGGACCCCGCCGACTTTTAGCGTACTCCATTGGAACGCCTTGTCTTTCTTGAGACCGTTCTGAGCCATCATCGGCTGTGAATAGAGACCCCTCTTGATGACGCGCGCCTAATTGAAAAGGCAAACAAAACCGTGGACTTGGTGGGGTCCCTTTTGGGAGCCGATCAGGGTGCCGACAGGGCGCCGAAACACAGACACAGTAAGACTAACCGTGCGCGGATCCGTTCTCACGCAAAGCTGACCCATTGCGGTATCCCCCCGACGCCCCAGTGTCCCACATTGCAGTTATCCGCCGAACTTCAAATCTCGGGGTCTTATGCGCGTTTCCGTGATCTTGGCCGCCCATAATGCCGCCGACAGCATTGGTCGCGCGCTGGACTCGGCGCTTGGACAAACAGAGCCCGACTTGCAGGTCATTGTCGTGGATGACGCGTCCACCGACCGGACCGCGGATATCGCCGCCGCCTACGCCGCGCGCGACCCGCGCCTGCAGCTGGTCCGTGCGCGCCGTAACCTGGGCCCTGGAGGCGCCCGCAACCTGGGCCTCGAGGCCGCACGGGGGGACTGGATCGCGGTCCTCGATGCGGACGACCGCTTTTCAGGCCGCAGGCTGGCACGGTTGCAGGCGATCGGCGAGGAAATCCACGCCGATATGGTGGCGGACAACCTCCTGCTCTGCCCGGAAGGACACCCTGGGCATCTACCGATGTTTCCGCCGGGTTCGCTCCCGGCCCATGGCACCATCGATGCCGTCGCCTTCGTGGACAGCAACACGGCGCGGCGCAGCAGCGGACGCCGCGCCTACGGCTATTTGAAGCCGCTCATCCGTCGCAGCTTCCTGACGGCAAGCGGTCTTCGGTATGATTCCGCGCGGTTCGCCGAGGACTACATCTTCTATCTCCGGTGCCTGCTGCACGGCGCACGCTGGACCGTCACCCCGGAGACGATGTACGAGTACACGGTTGTGAAGTGGCACCCAATCGGGCCCCCGGCCTAATCGGGCTCAAGATGTTGACTCAGTTGAAGAAATGCGCCGTGTGCTGGGGTCCCGATCGGCGCCGATCTGGACCCTACCCAGAACGAGTTTCTTCTCTATATATCAAGGTGTTGTTGTCACTCCCGGGTGGGGTCCCACTTCGGCGCCGATTTACACAGCAGGATGCCACGCCGACCAGAACCTCGCCCTGAACGAACTTCACGTCCTATATCAGTGCCGCGCTGTGGTTTTGTGCGGGGTCCCCGTTGGGTGCCGATTTAGCGCCTCCTTCCATCTTACTAACCAGACACCCAAACAGGTATCATATTGCAATCAGGCTGCGTAGCGAACGTCGGGGGCCTGGAAGAACGAGCGGACCTTTGCGGGGCGCCGCTGTAGTCCCTGCAT
>JAJZVS010000240.1 GCA_021845555.1 Pseudomonadota bacterium | reverse complement strand
GTGCACGCCCTTGCGGCGCGACAGCGAGCCCACGAACAGCAGCACGACCTCGCCCGGCGCGAGAGCGAGCCTGGCCCGCAGCGCCGCGCGGCCTTCCCCGCCCGGCGCCTCCGGCGGGGCATCGACGCCCTGGGGGATCAGATGCACCCGCTCGGCCGGGACGATACGGCGTGAGTCCTCGGCCAACCGGGGACTGATCGCCACCACCTCCTGCACCGCACGGCACAGCATCCGGGCGATGGGGCGCCGCCAGCCGCGATAGCTGCCGATCACCCGGCCCAGCCCGTCGTCCAGCGTGCAGGACTGGATCACCCGTCGCCCGGCCAGCCGGGCCAGCAAAGGCACCAGAAAGTAGCGGTCCACTTGCGCATGCAGATGCACCACGTCGTAATCGCGCACATGGCGCAGGAGCCAGGCGAGCAGGCGCGGATCGGCCGTGGGATCGGACTGGCGCGGCCGGCCGAAGAACCGGACCCGCCCGATCCCCGTCATCGGCGCGAGGCCCGCAGGGGGGGGCGCGGGTGGACAGGTGGCGGAGACCACGATGTCGGACTCGATGCCGAGCGCGCTCAGGTGGCGGGCGAGTTTTTCGACATAGAGACCCTCCCCGGTGAAATCGGGCCGGAAGTAGCGGAACACGTGCAGCACCGATCGGCGCGGCAGAGCCGCCGCCGGGAGGCCAGCCCCGGACGTGCCCAGCGGACCGGCGGCTTCTGTCGGCAGTGCTCGATCCTCGCCGATTCCGCGGTTCAGCACCGGCACCTGGGTCATTCCTCCTTGCCGGCCGTCCCGAGCAGCGCGCGGTGTCCCGCGCTGAAACCGTGGAACCGAGGCTCGGATCGGGCGCCACACGCTGTCAGGAAGCGGAAAGTTATCAGACAGGTCCGATGACGGGCAATCGTTAATTCGGCCCGGCGAAACGTCCGATCGCGGGGATATGGGAGAACGCCGCCCCTCGCGGTTGACCCGCCTGCCGGCTTGGCCCTACGGCTTGCGCGCTCCGTGGTCGCGCCCACCTGAACGGCGCGCGCCCGCTTTTCCCGCCCGCCCCGCCGGAGACGAGACCCCGTTATGAACATCCGCGTTCCGGCCTTCGCCGTGCTGGCCCTGCTGCTTGCCGCGCTCCCCGCCCTCGCCCAGCGACCCGGCCCACCGCCCGGCCCGCCCTCGGTCGGGGTGGTGGCCGCAACCCCGCGGGAGATCACCGAATCCTCCAGCTACGTCGGGCGCATCCAGGCCCAGCACCGGGTCGCGCTGGTGGCCCGCGTCACCGGCACGTTGGAGCAGCGGAACTTCACCGAGGGATCCGAGGTGAAGCGGGGCCAACTGCTGTATGTGCTGGAACAGCCGCCGTTCCAGGCGGATCTGGCAGCCAAGCAGGCGGCAGTGGCGCAGGCCAGGGCACAGCTGCAGAACGCCACGCTCGCCTATCAGCGCGCCGTGTCGCTGATCCACACGCCGGCCGGCCAGCCCTCGCTGGTCGATGCCGCGCGCGCCACCATGCTGTCGGACGCCGCGGCGGTGCAGGCGGCCGAGGCGCAGGCGAAAATCTCCGCCATCAACCTCGGCTATACCGAAATCCACGCGCCGATCGACGGCAAGATCGGCCGCAGCGCGATCTCGGTGGGCAACGTCGTCTCCCCCACTGCCGGCACCCTGGCCACCATCGTCAGCCAGAATCCCATGGACGTGGTGTTCCCGGTCTCGCTCAGCGATCTGCTGGCGCTGCGCCGGCGATACAGCGGAAAGGGCGGCTTCGGTTCGGTGGTGATCCGGCTGCGCCTGCCGGACGGGCGGATGTACGATCGGACCGGCTCGCTCGATTTCGTCGATAACACCGTCTCGACCAGCACCGATACGGTGATCCTGCGCGGCCGCATCTCCAACCCGCCGCTCGGCACCGCCAGCCCCGGCGGGGCGCGCGAGCGCGCGCTGATCGACGGCGAGTTCGTCACCGTGCTGCTGCAAGGCGCGCAGCCGATTTCCCTTCTCGCGATTCCGCGCGCCGCGGTGATGACCGATCAGCGGGGCGATTACGTCTATACGGTCGATGCCGCGCACAAGGTGCAGGAAACGCGCATCACCCTCGGTCAATCGACCGCGACCACCGCCACCGTGACGACCGGCCTCGCGCCCGGCACGCTCGTCATCGTCGATGGGCTGCAGAAGGTGCATCCAGGAGAGGTCGTCGTCGCCGGACCGGCCAGCCCGCCGCTTCGGGCCAGCCCCGCCACCCTCTCCGGCGCCGCCCCACCGGGTAGCGCCCCATCGGCCAACACTCCGCCGGCCAACTCCCCGCCGGGCAAGGCGGGCACCAAACCGGGCGCCACCGGCCGATGATCTCCGCGGTCTTCATCAACCGGCCGCGGCTGGCGATCGTCATTGCCATCGTCATCACCATCGCCGGCGCGATCGCCATGACGCGCATCCCGGTGGCGCAGCTGCCCGATATCGTGCCGCCGCAGGTCATCGTCTCCACCACCTATCCCGGCGCTTCCGCCGAGACGGTGGAAGCTGCCGTCGCCGAGCCCATCGAGGCGCAGGTGAACGGCACCGACAAGATGATCTACATGCAGTCGACCAGCGGCAACGACGGCAGCTATTCGCTGGCGGTCAGCTTCGCGCTCGGCAGCAACCCCGACATCGACACGGTCAACGTCAACAACCGGGTGCAGGCGGCGCTGTCGCAACTGCCGCCGGAGGTGCAGGCCGAAGGCGTCACGGTGGCGAAGAAATCCTCCGCGGTGCTGATGTTCCTGGCGTTCTCCGGGACCACGCCGCAGCAGACCCCGCTCTATGTCGCCAACTACGTCCTGATCCATGTGCTGGACGCAATCTCCCGCACCCCCGGCGTCGGCCAGGCCAATCTGTTCTCGCGCCTGAACTACTCGATGCGGGTGTGGTTCCACACCGATCAGCTGGTCAGCCTCGGCCTCACGCCGGGCGATATCGTCAAGGCGATCCAGAACCAGAACGTGGTGGCGCCGATCGGGCGGATCGGCGCCCGGCCGATCGGCAACGGGCAGCAGTTCCAGTTCAACCTGCAAACCGAGGGCCGCCTGGTCACGCCGGCCCAGTTCGGCAACATCATCATCCGGGCCAACCCTGACGGCTCGGTGCTGCGCCTGCGTGACGTGGCGGATGTCGAGCTCGGCGCGCAGAACATGGACAGCGAGGCCCGGCTGAACGGCAAGCCGGGCGTGCCGGTCGGCATCTATCTCACTCCCGGCGCCAATGCCGTGTCCACCGCCGCGGCGGTGCACGCGACCCTGGCGCGGCTCGCCAAGGGTTTCCCGCCGGGCCTGCACGTGCAGGTACTGTATGACTCCACCACCTTCGTTTCCGACACCATCCGCGAGGTGCTGACCACGCTGCTCGAAGCCTTCGGGCTGGTGGTGGTGGTGGTGTTCCTGTTCCTCGGCAACGTCCGCGCCACCATCATCCCGATCGTCGCCGTGCCGGTCAGCCTGATCGGCACCTTCGCCGGGCTGCTGGCGCTCGGATATTCGGTCAACACCGTCTCCCTGCTCGCCATGGTGCTGGCGATCGGCATCGTCGTCGATGACGCGATCGTCGTGGTGGAGAATGTCGAGCGGGTGATGAGCGAGGAGCCCGGCCTGACGCCGGCGGAGGCCACGCGCAAGGCGATGCGCCAGATCACCGGGCCGATCATCGCGATCTCCCTCGTGCTGCTGTCGGTGTTCGTCCCGGTGGGCTTCGTCCCCGGCCTGTCGGGCATCCTGTTCCGCCAGTTCGCCGTGACCATGACCTTCGCGATGCTGATCTCGGCGACCAACGCGCTGACGCTGTCGCCGGCGCTGTGCGCGGTGTTCCTGCGCCACCATGGACGCGCGCGCGGACCGACGGGCTGGGTGTTGAGCGGGATCGACCGGGTGCGCAACGGCTACGCCGCGGTGGTGCGCCGGCTGGTGCGGGTCGCGGTGCTCGGCCTCGTGCTGATCGGTGTGATCGGGGCGGCCGCCGGCTGGTTCTCCGCGCACACGCCCAGCGGCTTCCTGCCGGAAGAAGATCAGGGCGCGTTCTTCATCTCGATCCAGCTGCCGGACGGCGCTTCGGTCGGACGCTCGGCGGCGGTGGCGGAACGGGTCACCAAGATCGTGGACGCCATGCCTCAGGTGCAGGAATCCCTGGCGATCATCGGTTTCTCGCTGCTGGACGGCGGGGTGCAGGAACCCAACTCCGCCTTCGTCGTCGTGCACTTGAAGCCGTTCGCCGATCGTCCAGGCCCGGCCAACTCGGTGCAGGCGGTGATCGGGCGCACCTTCGGCGCCGTCAGCCGCATCCGCTCGGCGCTGATCTTCCCGTTCAACCTGCCGCCGATCATCGGCCTCGGCACCGGCTCGGGCTTCCAATACGTGTTGGAGGCGCTGGAAGGCCAGAACCCGGTGAAGAACGGCCAGGTGATGCGCGGACTGGTGGCGGCGGCCAACCGCGACCCCAGGCTCTCGCGCGTGTTCTCGACCTATACCGCCAACAATCCGTCGCTCTTCCTGGATGTGGATCGGGCGAAGGCGGCGGCGCTCGGGCTCAACCTCGCGGATGTCTATACCTCCCTGCAGGCCACGCTGGGCGGGCTCTATGTCAATAACTTCAACCTCTATGGCCGCACCTGGCAGGTGAATATCGAGGGTGCGCCGAACGACCGCAGCGACATCCCGTCGATTTGGAAGATCTTCGTCCGCAACAGCGCCGGCCAGATGGTGCCGTTGCGCTCGATCGCGTCCTTGCGGGTCGTCACCGGCCCGCAGGTGATCACCCGCTACAACAACTACCGGGCGATCATCGTCAACGGCGGACCGGCGCCGGGGGTATCGTCCGGCACGTCGCTGGCCGAAATGGCGAAGCTGTCGGCAAAGACGCTGCCGCCCGGCTACGGGTTCGAATGGACCGGCACCGCCTATCAGGAGGAACTGGCAGCCGGACAGACCGGCATGATCCTCGGGATCGCGGTGCTGTTCGCCTATCTGTTCCTGGTCGGGCTGTATGAAAGCTGGACCATCCCGATCCCGGTGCTGCTCTCGGTTGTGGTGGGGCTGCTCGGGGCCTTCCTCGGCATCCGGATCGCCGGGCTGTCGCTCGATCTCTATGCCCAGATCGGTCTGATCGTGCTGATCGCGCTGGCGGCAAAGAACGCTATCCTGATCATCGAGTTCGCGAAGGAACAGCGGGAAGCCGGCATGCCGATCCGGGAAGCCGCCGTGCTCGGGGCGCAGATGCGGTTCCGCGCGGTGATGATGACCTCGATCGCCTTCGTCATGGGCCTGCTGCCGCTGGTCACCGCCCAGGGTGCCGCCATGCTCAGCCGGCGCGACGTCGGCACCGCGGTGTTCGCCGGCATGATCGCGGCCAGTTCCATCGGGATTTTCCTGATCCCGATGCTCTACGTCACCTTCCAGACCTGGCGCGAATGGGTGAAGACGCATCTCGGCCGCCAGTCCGGCGACCACCCGCCCGCCGGCCCGCCACTGGCCGGACCAGAGGGGAAGTGACCGCGACACCCGCAGCCGCGCGGGCCGATCCCACGCGGGAGGCAGCATTCGACCTGCTGTCGGCGGTGCTCCACCATGGCCGCCCGCTCGAACAGGCGCTTGATGCCCTGGCGCCGATCCCGCCGCGCGACAAGGCGGCCGCACACCGGCTGGCAGCCACGGTGCTGCGCCGCCTCGGCACGCTGGACGCCGTGCTCGAACCGCTGCTGCGCAAGGCACCGCCCGAACCGGTGCGCCACATCCTGCGCCTCGGCGCCGCCGGGCTGCTGCTGCTGGAAACGCCCGGCCACGCCGCGGTGGCGACCGCGGTCGCTCTGACGCGCGCGCGCCGGCTGGCCCCCTTCGCTGGGCTGGTGAATGCGGTGCTGCGCCGGCTGGCCGCTGTCGGACCGGCGGCCCTGGATGGGCTCGACGGGCCGCGCCTCGATACGCCCGCCTGGCTCTGGACCAGCTGGGGCGCCGAGGCACGGGCGATCGCCGAGGCCCATCTGGTCCCGCCGCCGCTCGACATCAGCCTGCGCCCCGGCGCGCCGGTGCCCGAAGGCGGGGTCCTGCTGCCCACCGGGTCGGTCCGCTTTCCGCCCGGTACCCGCGTGGCCGACATCCCGGGCTTCGCCGCCGGCACCTCCTGGGTG
>JAJZVS010000239.1 GCA_021845555.1 Pseudomonadota bacterium | reverse complement strand
CCCTGATTAGGCACGGAACGGACCGGCACCACCGGCGCCGGGGTCAGCGCCAGCGGCGCCGTCGCGCCCGGCGTCGCGGCCCCCTGGGGCCCCGCCTCCGCGGCGGCCAGCGCGTGCGCGAGGTCCGGCGGCAGCCCGAGTTTGCGCGCGACCGGCTTCGGCCGGCGTGCCACCAGCGCCGGAGGAGGACCCGCGCGTGCATCCTTCGGCGGGTCCAGCACGTCCAGCACCAGCCGCGCGCCGACCCGCATCCGCCGCAGCCGGGCCCCCGGCGCGACGGTGACCTCGGCGCGGCCCGGCGCGTCGGTCAGCGCCAGCACGTTGCGCGGCAGCCGGGGCGTGGGGCCGAACGGCAGCGCGGCGGAAAACAGCAGGCGCACCCGATCGCCGTGGCGCTGCATCCGCCAGCCCACCCAGCGCGGGAAATCGAACACGATGCGGCCGAATCCGTCGTGATCGGCCGCGCGCACCGGCACCGGTGCGACCGCCTCCGCCGCCGCAGCCGGGCGGCGGGCCGGGGCGGCAACGACCGGCAGGGGTATCGCGGCAACCGCCGCCGCGAGCATGGCGGCCACTAACCAAGCCGTGCCACCGCCCTCGCGCATCAATCGAAGCTGGCCAGCAGCCGGTCGATATCGGACTGGCCCATCGCCGCGGCCGGCAGTTGCGGGCCGTTGAGCAGACCCGTCTCCTCCCCCAGCAGCGCCGAGGCCGAGGCGGCGCTCGCCGGCCGGGTGCCGAACGCGGTCACGATCTGCGCCACCTTGGTTTCGATCGCCTTCAGCGTCGCCACCACCTTGGTGATGCGCTGGCCGGTGATGTCCTGGAAGCTGCACGCTTCGTAGATGCGCGTGGTGGCGTCCTGCAGCTTTGCCGCGTCCGGCCCCGCCAGGCCCTCGGCCACCGTATCCAGCGTCTCGCAGCTTTCCAGGATCGCCTCGGTGGCGGCGGCGGTGTGCGCCACGATGGCATCGAGCTCGTCGGTGGCGAAGGGGATATGCGCGGCGGTGATGTCGTCCATCTGCAACGCGGCGATCTCCGCCTTGGCGTTGGCGATGATCCGCCCCAGCGCCTCCACCTCCGCCAGCAGGGCGCGGTCGGGTGGGGCGGTCTCGCCCTCCAACGCGGCCAGCACGGCGCGCACCACGTCGGCCACCCATTCGGGCTCGGTCGCGGGGTAGCGGGCGCGGATCTCGGACAGGCGCTGCGCGAGGGCCTCGGCGCCGGTGCCGGCGAACGGGCTAACCATGCCCCAGCACCTTCTCGATCTTGTCGCGCAGCGTCTCGGCGTTGAACGGCTTGACGATGTAGTTGGACACGCCGGCCTGCTTGGCGGCGACCACGTTCTCCGCCTTGCTTTCGGCGGTCACCATGATGAACGGGGTGGTCTTCAGCCTGGCGTCGGCGCGCACCTCCTGCAGCAGTTGCAGCCCGGTCATCGGCTGCATGTTCCAGTCGCTGATCACCAGGCCGAACGACCCGGCCCGCAACTTGGCCAGCGCGTCGGCGCCGTCCGAGGCTTCCTCCACGTTGTTGAACTCGATCTGCTTCAACAGGTTGCGGATGATCCGCAACATGGTTTTGTAGTCATCGACGATCAGCACATGCATCGACTTGTCGATCGGCATGCTCAGCTCCTTCCTTGCGGGGTGGGCGCGGGGGGTGGGGGCGGGACGGCCGCGCCGGGGTCGTCGCGGTGCAGGCGCAGCGCGGCCAGCCGGTCGGTCACTTCGCGCGCGCGGTCGGGCTGCATCGCCGCCATGATCGCCGCGGCCCGGCGCGCATCCATCCGGTCCACCACCGCGAGCAGCACCGACATCTTCAGCTGGTCGAAGATCTTCGCTGCCTGGCGCGGCTTCATGCTCTGATACAGGCTGACCAGCCCGTCCCAGGCGGCGTCCTTGCGATGCTGGCGGGTGGCTTCCAGCGCCTGCAACTTTCCTTCCAGCGCCTTCAGCTCCGCCACCCGCTGATCGAGCCGGCGTTCCGCCGCGGCGAGCACCGATTCGCGCGCGGTCAGCGCCGCGGCGCGGGCATCGAGCTGCTTGCGCCGTGCGGCGAGATCGCTCAGCAGCGCCCGCTCGGCCGGGCTCGTCGCTGGCGGCGGCGGCCCGCCGGTCCCGCCGGCCACCCCGCCGCCTGGCGGCGCGGCCGGCACCGCCGTCGGAGCGCCGATCGTACCCCCGACCGTGCTGCCGCCGGGGGCCGCCCCTCCGCCGGGCGTGGCGGCCGTGGCGGTCGCGGCAGGCGTCGCCGCGCGCACCAGCGCCACCGTCTTCATCCCGAGCAGCGCCGCGATCGCCACGATGGTGGCGGGCAGCAGCCGCGGGGCGGCGATCCGTCGCGGGGCGTGTCTCATCGCACCAACCGCAGGGCTTTCATCAGGTCGCGCTCCGCCTGGCTGCGCAGCGGCGGTGCCTCGGGCGGCTCCGGCGCGGTCTCGGCCGGTCGGCGCGCGGGCCGCGCGTCCTCCGCCGGCGCCCGGCTGGCTGGCGGGTGGGAGGCAGGCGGGTGGGCAGCCAGCGGGCGGGCGGCGCGCACCAGCGCGTCCAGCCGGTCGGCCAGCTGTTCCCCGCGTCCGATCAGGAAGCCGAGGTCGCCGTCCACCCCGCGCGCCGCTTCCAACTGGCGGGCGAGCTGGCGCCCGGCGCCGTCGGCGGCCTCGCGCAGCCGCTCGATGCCGGATTCCGCCTGGCGCGTGCTGGCGTTGAAGCCGGCGACCAGCTCCTCCAGCGCCGCGCGGTCGCGCTTGAGCACGCCCAGCGCGCGTTCCAGCCGCAGCGCGTGCACCAGCGTGGCGGCCAGCAGCCCGACCAGCACCAGTTCCAGCACCCATTGCGCGTCCGCCATCGCGCGCGCCTATCGCTCGCCCGCGGGCGGGCGCGGAGCCTCGCGGTCGATCCGCACCGCGAGGCGGTTCTTGCGCCGCCCCACTTTGCCCTCGAACAGCCCCACGGTGCCGCAGCGCAGCGCCACCGGCGCCCCCTGGGTGGTGTTGAGGGTGATCCGGCTGCCCGGTTCCAGCGCCATCACATCGGCCAGCCGCATCACCTGCTCGTCCAGCACCACATCGAGCGCGATTTCGGTGTTCCAGAGTTCCTCGGCCAGATGGGTCTCCCAGATCGAATCGCGGCCGAATTTTTCGCCCATGAATTGCTGCAACAGCAGCTCGCGCACCGGTTCCAGCGTCGCGTAGGGGAGCAGCAGCTCCATGCGCCCGCCGCGATCCTCCATGTCGATCCGCAGCCGGGCCAGTACCGCGGCGTTCGACAGGCGGGAGATGGTGGCGAAGCGCGGGTTCACCTCCAGCCGTTCGTAGCGGAACGTGACCGGACAGAGCGGATCGAAACTGGCCGACAGATCGGCCAGCACGACATGGATCAGCCGCTCCACCAGGGTGCGCTCGATCGTGGTGTAGGGCCGTCCCTCGATGCGCATCGCCGCGGTGCCGCGCCGCCCGCCGAGCAGCACATCGACGATCGAGTAGATCATCGCGCTGTCCACCACCATCAGCCCGTAATTGTCCCACTCCTCGGCCTTGAACACCGCGAGCATCGCCGGCAGCGGGATCGAATTCAGATAGTCGCCGAAGCGCAGCGACAGGATGTTGTCGATGCCGACTTCGACGTTGTCCGAGGTGAAGTTGCGCAGACTGGTGGACATGATGCGCACCAGCCGGTCGAACACGATCTCCAGCATCGGCAGGCGTTCGTAGGACACCAGGCCGGAGCTGATGATCTTCTGGATGCCCGAGGCGTTCTGATCGCCGCCGCCGGCCTCGTCGAAGCCGAGCAGGCTGTCGATCTCGGCCTGGTTCAGCACCCGCGCGGGCACCGCGGCGGCAGTGTCCTCGGCGCCTGGCTCGGCACCGGTCTCGGCGCCCCAGGCGGCGGCCAGGGCTTCGTCGGCGTTCGGGTCCCCGGTGGCGGCCGGGTCCGGATCGGGCGGAGGGGTGGTGCCGCTCATTGCACGATCATCTCGACGAACAGCACGTCGCGGATCTTCGCCGGGGCCACCGCGACGTCGGCGCGGTTGATGAGCTCCTCCCGCAGCCGGTAGGTGCCGGCGGCGCCTTGCAGGTCGCGCGGCCGCAGTTCGCGCAGATAGGTCTGGAACAGATCGACGATGCGCGGCATGAGGCGCTGCACCGCGCTCGCGTCGGCGCCGGCCGCTACCTCGATCCGCGCTTTCAGCTTGATGTAGCGCGGCTGGGTGGGATCGGTGTCCAGGTTGGCGATCATGTCCGGCATGTCGAGGAACACCGGCGGGGCGGGCTTGCGCGGCCCGGCGGGATGGGCAAGGCCGAGCCAGCGCGGCAGCAGCCCGGTGAACCACAGCCCGCCGCCGGCCGAAGCGAGCAGCAGCGGCGGGACGGCGAACAGGATCAGCCGGCGCTTGCCGCTTTTCGGCTTTGCCCCGTCCTCGGTCGGTTCTGCTTTCGCCTCGGCGCTGCTCATGGATCCCTCGCTGGCGGGGGCACACTGACAGCGGGGCGTTAACGAACCCTTGCGCCGCGTGTCCCCCTGGCCCCCCCCTTGGTCCCCCGGGGCGTGGCGGACCCGGCAGACGCCGCCGGGGCGGCAAACCCTGCCGGGCGCGCGCCGGGCACGGACGGCCGTCTCCCGCCGCCGCCCCGCCAGAGTCGCGGTGGCACGCCCCTTGCTCCCTGGCGGCGCATGGACATCGCCAGCAGCATCGCCGCCTCCCGCCTGGTCGCGCAGAGCCGCGCGCTCGACGTGATCGCCAATAACCTCGCCAACGCCGAAACGCCGGGCTTCCAGGCCGAGCGGGTGCAGTTCGCCGACTGGCTGAGCCCGCAGCGCGGCGCCGCCACCCCGCCGGGCGGGCGGGTGCTGGCCTACACCCAGGACCGCGCCACCTGGCGGGAGACGACGCCCGGCCCGCTGCGCCACACCGGCAATCCGCTCGATCTGGCGCTCGCCGGTCCGGGCTATTTCACCGTGCTGACGAAAGCGGGGCCGCGACTGACGCGCGACGGGCGGTTCTCCCTGCTGGCGGACGGCACGATCGCCAATGCCGAGGGCGACAAGCTGCTCGATACCGCCGGCCAGCCGATCCGGCTCGATCCGACCGATACCGGGCTGGCGGTGGCCGGGGACGGCACGCTGTCGAGCAAGGCGCGGCGGATCGGGCGGATCGGCGTGGTGCGGCCCACCGATCCGCTGCGGCTGCGCGCGCAGGGCGCGACGTTGTTCGTCGCCGACACGCCGACCGTGCCGGTGGCGGCGCCGGGGATCGTGCAGGGCGCGGTGGAGGGATCGAACGTGCAGCCGATCGCCGAGCTCACGCGGATGATCGACACCTCGCGCCAGTTCGAATTCGTGGTGCAGTTCGTCCAGGCGGAGGCCACGCGGCAGAGCGGCGTGATCGACAAGCTGCTGCCGCCCGGTACCGCGCCCTGATCCCCCACGCTTCGTCCCAGGCCCGACGCTTCATCCCAGGAAGGAACCGCAGATGCGTGCGCTCGACATCGCCGCTACCGGCATGCAGGCCCAGCAGACCAACGTGGAGGTGATCTCCAACAACATCGCCAACATGACCACCACCGGATTCAAGCGCCAGCGGGCCGAGTTCCAGGACCTGATCTACCAGAACCTGCGCCGGGTGGGATCGAACAGTTCCGATTCCGGGTCCATCGTGCCGTCTGGCGCGCAGATCGGGCTGGGCGTGAAGACGGCGGCGATCTACCGGATCAACGAGCAGGGCAATCTGCAACAGACCTCCAACGCGCTCGATCTGGCGATCCAGGGCAACGGGTATTTCCAGGTCACGCTGCCGACCGGCGCCACCGCCTATACCCGCGACGGCACCTTCGGCCTGGCGCCGGACGGCACCATCGTCACCGCCGACGGCTACGTGGTGCAGCCGGGCATTCAGGTGCCGACCAATGCGACCAGCGTGACGATCAACACCTCCGGCCAGGTGCAGGCGACGATCTCAGGCCAGACCGCGCCGCAGACCTTGGGCCAGTTGCAGCTTGCCGCGTTTCCCAACGACGCGGGGTTGCAGGCGCAGGGCGGTAATCTGTTCGTGCAGACCTCGGCCTCCGGCGCGCCGGTGGCCGGCACGCCGGGCTCGCCCGGATTCGGCTCGGTGATGCAAGGCTTCATCGAGACCTCGAACGTCAACGTGGTGACCGAGATCACC
>JAJZVS010000238.1 GCA_021845555.1 Pseudomonadota bacterium | reverse complement strand
CCTCCCCGTCCGCCAGCCGCCGGTTGGGCATCGCAAAGCACGCGGCCAGCGCCAGATAGGCCGGGACGTCCCGGTGCCCCACCGCGCCGGCAAACGCGACTCGCTCCGCTACCCCGCAGCGCGCGGCCAGCGCGGCAAGCTCGGCCCGCTGCGGCCCCTCCCCCACCACCAGGTAATGGGCGTCGGGCACCGCGGCGAGCACCGAGGCCAGCGCCGCAATCACCCGGTCGATCCCCTTGCGCGGCACCAGCCGCGCGACCGTCACGATCACCCGCCGCCCCCCCAACCCGAGTCGGGCGCGCAATGCGGGATCCTCCGGTCGCGGACCGAACAGCGTCAGATCGATTCCGTTCGGGATCACGGTGACGCGCCGCGCCGGCACGCCATACACAAGGCCAAGCCCGGCCGCCGCCGCCGCGCTGACCGCAACGATCGCATCCGCCCGCGCGAACTGCCGACGCCGGCGCTCGCGCCAGCGCGCCTGACCGGGCTGCTCGGCCAGGTCGTCGCCATGCGTCCACAGCACGACCTTGCAACCCAGCAGACGCTGCGCCGGACGGATCAGCCACCCCACCGTCTCGTCATCGGCAATCCCCAGCACGCCGAACCGATGCCGCCGGCACATCCGCGCGACCGCACCGAACAGGCGAAGCCTGATCCAGGCTTCCGCAACCAGCCGCGCCACCCGGCCTCCCGCGGCATCCCGCCGCGGACGCACCGCCGGGACCCGCGCGATCGGGTAGCCCGCCGCCGCATCCTGGGCATGCCAACCGGGGATCTCCGCCCCATCCAGATAACTGCGCGACGCGGCGAGAATGCCGATCCGCCCATCGGCAGCCGCGGCGAGCGCGGCATACACCTCCCCTGCCCCGCCGACGACCGGCGGGAAATTATTGGTGACGATCAGGCAATCGAACGCCACGCCCCACGCTACGCCGGCATCTGCCGGCGCTGATGCGCCCGCCCGATCCGCGCCGACTCCGGGTCATGCCCGGCGATCACCCGCACGCCTTCATCCAGCCGCGCAACAATGTTCTCCGCCGTACAGGCCTCAAGGAAGGCAATCCCGCGCGCCCGGCACGCGGCGAACACGCGCGCCCGCGCGGCCAGCATCTCCGGCGGATAGGGCATCCGCGGCACGGACAGATAACCGAGCGACAGGCCAAGATCGCCCGGTCCCAGCTCGGCGAACCCAAGACCGGGCACGTCCAGAATCGCCTCGCAATTCGCAATGCCCTCGGGGCTTTCCAGCTTCACGCCGAGCAACAGTTCGCCCGCTGGCGACAACGGCCAGGGATCGCAGCGACGCAGATAATCCTCGGCCGACAAGCCCCAGATGGGCGCCGCCGTCGCCTCCGAGCCGCGCCCCCGCGTGCCGACGCCCAACAAACCCGGCCCCGGCACCCCGGCCGCGGCGCCGCCCAACCGCGCCGACGCATCCGGCAGCGCCGCATCCACGCCCGCCGCATGATGCGGATAACGACACGCCTCCACGAACGCCCGCACCGCGCCGGCACTCTCGGCCTGGCACAACAGCACGCCATGCACGCCGCGACCCAGAATCTGTCGAAACTGCCAGGCGTTGAAGCGCACATTCTCCGCGTCGGTGCCGTTCACCGGCGCCTCCACGATCACCGCAGGCGTCAGATGGCCCGAACGCGCCGGCCCCGCCTCGCGCAGCCCCTGCATGTACTCGGCAAGACCCGCCATATCGAACGCGCCATGCTCCATGCCCACATTGATGTAATCCGCCCAGGTGCCCGCATCCGCCCGACCCTGCGCCCGCGTCAACACATGCCCCGTGTGCCCGCCGGCATACCAAACCGCCTGGCCCTGACCCAGCAATTCAATCGCCCGATTGACCCGACCCACCACACCCGCCTCCACAATGATCGGCCGCTGCCCTTGGGGGGATGAAGGCAGCAAGGCCAAGGGGGCTTTGCCCCCCTGGACCCCCCACCAGGGGACTGGTCCCCTGGACCCCGTGACGGCTTCGCCAGGAAAGGGGCGCTACTGTGCCGTTACAGATCGCACGGTTGCGCCCCTTTCCTGGCGAAGCCAACAGATGGGTTCCAAGGGGTCACCCCTTGGTGGGGGTCCAGGGGGCAAAGCCCCCCTGGCCTTTCTCCCCTCACCCCCCAAGCGCCGCCGCGATCCATTGCGACCAGGCGAGGGTGGCGGCGTCGTCGTCCAGGCGGCCGATGATTTGGATGCCGAGGGGCAGGCCGTTGGGGCCGTGGCCGGTGGGCACGGTGACGCAGGGCACGTGCAGGCTGGTCCAGATGTAGTTGAACGTTGGATCGCCGGTCCAGCCGAGGCCGTTCGGCGCTTCCCCGGGGGCGGCGGGGGTGAGCAGGATATCGAGGCCTTCGGTGACGCCGGGGAATGCTTGTTGGGTGTGGCGGAACGTGGCGTAGGCGGCGGCGATTTCGGCTTCGCTGCGGGTCAGGCCGAAGGTCAGCCGGTCCATCAGTTCGGCGCTGATGCCCTCGCGCGCGTGGGCGAGTTCCCAGCCCAGCGAGCGCGCGCTTTCCAGGTTCATCACGATCGGGTGGGCGGTTTCCAGGGCGGCGAATTCGGCCGGCAGGTCGCGCTCCTGCACGGTGGCGCCGG
Source organism: Pseudomonadota bacterium (assembly GCA_021845555.1). Lineage (GTDB taxonomy): Bacteria > Pseudomonadota > Alphaproteobacteria > Acetobacterales > Acetobacteraceae > JAJZVS01. The sequence goes on along the minus strand of JAJZVS010000238.1, from coordinate 3,563 downwards.
CGCGGGCGAGGGTGGCGGCGGCGCTGTCGAGCAGCGCGATGGTTTCCGGTGCGGCGTGTTTCCAGGATGGCGAGCGGCAGAGGCCGATGCGTGGGGCGCGATCGGGTTTGCGGTCCGGATCGCCGAGCGTGCGGCCGGAGACGGCGGCGGCGAACAGCGCGCAGTCGGCGACGCTGCGGGCGAACACGCCGACGGTGTCCAGGCTGTCGGCCATTGGTTTCATGCCGGCACGGCTGATCAGCCCGAAGCTCGGCTTGTAGCCCACGGTGCCGCAGAACGCGGCGGGGCGGATGACGCTGCCGGCGGTTTGGCTGCCGAAGGCGAGCGGGAAGAAGAAATCCGCCACCCCGGCGGCGGAGCCGGAGGAGGACCCGCCCGGCGTATGTGCCGGATTATGCGGATTGGTGGTGGGGCCGGGCTTGCGGGTGGCGAATTCGGTGGTGACGGTCTTGCCGATCACGACCCCGCCGGCGGCGCGGGTCCAGGCGACGGCGGCGGAGTCCGCGCGCGGGCGATATCCGTCCCAGATCGGCGAGCCGTAGGCCGAGGGCATGTCGGCGGTGTCGAACAGATCCTTCACCCCGACCGGCAGTCCGTGCAGCGGCCCGGGGCGGGCGGTGGCGGCGGCGCGGCGGGCGGCGGCGGGGTCGAAGCAGGTGAAGGCGCGGACCGTGGGTTCGCGCGCGGCGATGCGGTCGAGGCAGGCTTCCATCAGCGCTTCCGGGCGCAGCGTTCCCGCCTGCAGACGGCTGGCGGCCTGGGTGGCGGTGAGGCGGGAGGGGTCCATGGGGCGGCGGCTCCGGCGGCTGGAGGGGGACGCGGCATCATTTCGCAGCCTGGCGGTACGCACAAGCGGCGTATCGCACCCGCGCGGGCGGGTATAGCATCCGGGCCTTCGTCAGAATGCAGGAGACGAGTGATGACCCCGATCCCCGATGCCTTCCGCGACCTGATCGAGCAGAAGAAGGCGTTCGCCAGCCTGGCGACGGTGCTGGCGGACGGTTCGCCGCAGGTCACCCCGGTGTGGTTCGACGCCGCGGGCGGGCGGATCCGCGTCAACACCGCGCTCGGGCGGGTGAAGGCGCGCACGATGAAGGTGGGCGCGCGGGTGGCGCTGTCGATCCTCGATCCCGACAACGCGTATCGGTACATGCAGATTCGTGGCCGGGTGGTGGGCGCGACGGAGGACGGGGCGGACGCGCATATCGACGCGCTGGCGAAGAAGTATCTCGGCAAGGACCGCTATCCGTTCCGCCAGCCTGGCGAGCGGCGGGTGATGTTCGAGATCGAGCCGGATGCCGTGCAGACGATGGGATAAATCACGGCGTATCGTCGACGGTAATATAATACCACAGCATCCGCCCCTTGACCGCCGAGCGGGTTACGGCCATAAGCCGCCGCCTGTTCCAAGGGAACCGCAGATGAAAACCACCCTCTCGCTGAAGCCGGCGGAGGTGCGCAAGGACTGGGTGCTGATCGATGCCGAAGGCATCGTGCTCGGCCGGCTTGCCACCATCGTCGCCAACCGCCTGCGCGGCAAGCACAAGCCGCAGTTCACCCCGCATGTCGATTGCGGCGACAACGTCGTGATCGTCAACGCCGCCAAGGTGAAGATCACCGGCAACAAGACCGATCAGTCGGTCTTCTACTACCACACCGGCTATGCCGGCGGCATCAAGGGTCGCACGATCCGCGATCGCCTGGACGGCAAGCACCCCGAGCAGGTGCTGGAAAAGGCGATCGAGCGGATGATCACCCGCGGCCCGTTGCAGCGGCGGCAGATGAAGCACCTGCATATTTACGCCGGCGCCGAGCATCCGCACGACGGCCAGCAGCCGCGCCCGCTCGATATCGCGGCGATGAACAAGAAAAACCGGAGGGACTGAGCGCATGTCCGGAACCGCCACCCGCACGCTCGCGGACCTCAAGGACCTCGCGGTCGCCGCCGCCGTGGTCGCGCCCGAAGTACCGAAGCGGGAGGCCAAGCGCGACGCGCAGGGCCGCTCCTACGCCACCGGCCGGCGCAAGAACGCGATCGCCCGCGTCTGGGTGAAGCCCGGCAAGGGCGAGATCCTGGTGAACGGCAAGAAGGCGGCGCAGTATTTCGCCCGCCCGGTGCTGCGCATGCTGATCACGCAGCCGTTCCTGGTGGCCGATCGTTACAACCAGTTCGACGTGATCTGCACCGTCACCGGCGGCGGCCTGTCCGGCCAGGCCGGCGCGGTGCGCCACGGGATCAGCCGGGCGCTGACCTATTACGAACCCGATCTGCGCCCGATCCTGAAGGTGGCCGGCTTCCTCACCCGCGATTCGCGCGTGGTGGAGCGCAAGAAATACGGCCGCGCCAAGGCTCGCCGCAGCTTCCAGTTCAGCAAGCGGTAGTGTCCTGCCCCTGACGTTCGCCGCCGCTTTGCGGCGAACGGAAGGGATAAGCAGGCCACGTGAAACAACGAGCTGGTGTCCCGATTCCGGCCGCCATTCAGGCGGTGACTTTCGGAATCGGGACACCAGTTGCCATCGGCCCCGATGCCGGGGAATACTCCCCGGCATCGGATTTCGGAGGCACGCATGGCTGGACTGCCCACGGTCTTCATCGACGGCGAAGCCGGCACCACCGGGCTCGGCATCCGTGAGCGCCTGGCGGCGCTGGCGTCGGTGCGCCTGCGCAGCCTGCCGGACGCGCAGCGCAAGGATCCCGCCGCACGCCGCGATCTGATGGCCGAGGTCGATCTGGTGGTGCTGTGCCTGCCGGACGACGCGGCGCGCGAAAGCACCGCGCTGGCCGACGGGCTCGGCAACGCGGCGCCGAAGCTGCTGGACGCCAGCACCGCGCATCGCGTGCATCCCGATTGGGCCTATGGGTTTCCCGAACTCGCGCCGGGCCAGGCGGAGCGGATCGCCCGTGCGCGCAAGGTCGCCAATCCCGGCTGCTATCCCACCGGCGCGATCGCGCTGTTGCGCCCGCTGGTCGATGCCGGGCTGATGGCAGCGGATCATCCGGTGACGATCAACGCCGTCAGCGGCTATTCCGGCGGCGGCAAATCCATGATCGCGGCGCATGCGCGCGACGGCGGGCCGGCGTTCGAACTCTACGGGCTGGGCCTCGAACACAAGCACGTGCCGGAGACGGAATCCTATTCGGGCCTGACGCGGCGGCCGATCTTCGTGCCCTCGGTCGGGCATTTCCGGCAGGGCATGCTGGTCTCGGTGCCGCTGCATCTCGACACGCTGCCGGGCAAGCCCCGCGGGGCGGATCTGCACGCGGCGCTGGCGGCGCGCTATGCCGGGTCGGAATTCGTGCGTGTGGTTGCGCCCGATCCGTCCGGCAAGCTCGAACCCGAGGCACTGAACGGGACCAACCGGCTGGAACTGTTTGTGTGTGCCAACGAGACACACCGCCAGGCGGTGCTGGTGGCGCGGCTCGACAACCTGGGCAAGGGCGCGTCCGGCGCCGCGGTGCAGAACCTCTGCCTGATGCTGGGAGTGGCCCATGGCTGACGGTTTTCCCGTAGGCGCCGGCCCGGTCTATGCGCTGGATGGCGTGGTGCCCCGCATCCACCCCA
>JAJZVS010000237.1 GCA_021845555.1 Pseudomonadota bacterium | reverse complement strand
CACCATCCCACGGCGGATCAGCAGCAGCAGCAGCGCCGGGATGATGCCGGAGAAGAACACCACGCGCCAGCCATAGGGTGCCAGGAAATGGTATTCCTGGGCCGCCAGCAGGTTGCCGAACGCCGCCCCGGTCATCATCAGGCCGAGCACGCGGGCCCGCGAGTTCTCGGCGAAAGCCTCGGCCACCAGCGGGATGCCGACCACGAGTTCCGCCCCGGTGCCGATCCCGCCCATGAAGCGGAAGAAGCCGAGTTCCCACACATTGTGCGAGAACCCCTGCAGCGCAGTGAACACGCTGTACATGGCGATGCTGATCGCCAGCGTGCGGACCCGGCCGATATAGTCGGCAACGGTGCCGAAGATGAAACCGCCGAACGCCCAGCCCAGCAGGCCTGTCATGGCGAGATAGCCGCCGACCCGACCGATCGTCGCCACCGTGACGGTGCCGCCCACCAGTTCGGTCACGGCAGGTTTCAGGACGAAAGCAAACAGGGTGAAATTCGTGCCGTCCAGCGTCCAGCCGAGCCAGCAGGCCATGAAAACCAGCCACTGATAACGGGTGAATCCCCGTACCCAGCCAAGCCCGCCGCTGGCGGTTTGAGTCCTTTGCATGTTCCCTCCCAGGGATCCGATCGTCGGTTTCAACGTATCAGACACGGCTTCATGCCGCTGCCGGTATCATCCTCGCGGACGTTCCGGCGTTTGGGAGCAGACGGGACCCGTCGCAGCGGCGGATCCCGCCTGCCTCACGGGAAGCATGACCGATGGCGCCACCGCTGGCAATCTCCGCGTTCGGCGGTTGGTTTTCGATGACGATCGGGCGTGACGGGCCCCCCGCCGCCGCCGGGCCGGCTCCGGCTCCGCGGCCGGCCCTGCTTCGGTCGCGACCGGGCGCTGTCAACCCTGCGACGGAACCGAACGGATCAAGCGAGGCAAATACCCGCCTGCCGGCCGGTGCGGTTCAGAACCGTTCGACCCAGGGGCGCAGCGCGATCTCCCAGCTCCAGGCGCTGCGGGGTTGCGCGATCAGGGTCCAGTAGGCGTCCGCGATCGCATCCGGATCGAGCATCGAATCCGGCGCATCCGCCGGCTCCGTGCGGCCGGGGTTCCTGATCGCGCCGTCGATCACCACATGCCCCACGTGCACCCCCTGCGGTGCCAGCTCGCGCGCCATGCTTTGCGCCAGGCCGCGCAGCGCGAACTTGCCCATCGCGAAGGCCGCCGACTGCGGATAGCCCTTCACCGAAGCCGAGGCCCCGGTGAACAGGATGGTCCCCGCGCCTTTCGGCACCATCAGCCGCGCCGCCTGCTGGCCGATCAGGAAGCCGCCATACGCCGTCACGGCGATCGCGCGGGCCACCTCGTCGGGCACCAGCGTGCCGATCGGTCCGCGCGCGCGGGCGGCGGCGTTGTAGATCACCACGTCGGGCTCGCCCATCGAGGCCACGACGGCATCGAACAGCCCGGCCGCCTCCTCCGGTTCGGAGGCCTCGCAGGCGAAGGAGACGGCGCCGGTCTCGGCGCACAGCCCGGCCAGCCGGTCCGGGGCGCGCGAGGCCAGCGCCACCTGGACGTTCTCCCGCGCGAACCGTCGCGCCAGCGAGGCCGACAGCCCGCTGCCGGCGCCGACAATCAGAGCCAGACGGGGTTCCATCAACGCGCTCCCGAAACCGGCAGGATTGCGGCGCTGACGTAGGAGGCGGCGTCGGAGGCGAGCCACAGCACGGCTTCCGCCACTTCCTCGGGCGAACCGACACGGCCCATCGGCACGCCGGCCACCAGCCGGGTCAGCCGCTCGGGCAGGCCGGCGCGGGCATGCAGGTCGGTCTCGATCAGTCCGGGGGAGACCGCGTTCACGCGGATGCCGCGCGGGCCGAGCTCGCGCGCCGCGCCGAGCGTCAGGGTCTCCATCGCGCCTTTCGACGCCGCGTAGTGGATCCACTCCCCCGCGCCGCCGAACTCTGCCGCGCGGGAGGAGATGTTCACGATCGACCCGCCCCGCCCGCCGCGATCGCTGGCCATGCGCGAAGTCGCCTCGCGGATGCACAGGAACGGGCCGCGCACGTTCACCCCCAGCACCTCGTCCAGGATCGCGCTGGTGACGGCGTCGATCTTCGCCGTCGGGCCGGTGGTGCCGGCGTTGTTCACCAGCGCGTCGAGCCGGCCGAAGGCGCGATCGACGGTGCGGAACAGAGCGACGATCGCCGCCTCGTCCTCCATCGCCGCCTGGATCGCCAGCGCCTGCCCGCCGGCGGCGGCGATATCCGCCACCACCGCCTCGGCCATCGCCTGGTTGCCGCGATAGGTCAGCGCCACGCGCCAGCCGCGGCGCCCGGCGAGGCGGGCGATGGCGGCGCCGATGCCCTGGCTGGCGCCGGTGACGATCATGACAGGCTGCATGCGAACTCCCCCTGGGTGAGGGGCGGATCAAAGCATGCCTGGACGCGCCGCAGAAGCGGCGGCAGACTCCCGCCCAAACACCGGAGGCGTCCATGCTTGGCCAGATGCAGCACCAGCCGCTGCTGATCTCGTCCCTGCTCACCCACGCCGCGCGCCATCACGGCGGGACCGAAATCGTCTCCAAGACCGAGGAAGGCGCGATCCACCGCACCACCTGGGCCGAGGTCGAGCACCGGGCTCGCAAGCTGGCCCGCGTCCTGGCCGGGCTCGGCGTCGGCCCGTCCGACCGCGTCGGCACGCTGGCCTGGAACGGCTATCGCCACCTGGAGATCTACTACGGCGCGCCGGGCATGGGGGCGATCTGCCATACCATCAACCCCCGCCTGCATCCCGACGACATCGCCTATATCGTCAACCATGCCGGCGACCGCGTGTTGTTCGTCGATCCCAGCTTCACCGGCCTGATCGGGACGATCGCGCCGGCGATCCGCGACCATGTGCGGGCGGTGGTGATGCTGACCGCGCCCGAGCACATGCCCGCGCTGACCCTGCCGCCCGGCATGCGCCTGCTGTGCTACGACGAACTGGTGGCGGCGGCGGACGGTGATTTCGCCTGGCCGAAGCTGGAGGAGGAGACGGCGTCCTCGCTCTGCTACACCTCCGGCACCACCGGGCGGCCGAAGGGCGTGCTCTACAGCCACCGCTCCACCGTGCTGCACGGCTACGCGATCAACATGACCGACGTGCTGGGGCTGCGCGCGATCGACCGGGTGCTGCCGGTGGTGCCGATGTTCCATGTCAACGCCTGGGGCATCCCCTATGCCGCGGCGATGGCCGGGGCGGCGCTGGTGCTGCCGGGGCGGCACCTCGACGGCGCCAGCCTCCATGGGCTGATGAACGCCGAGCGGGTGACGATCGCCACCGGCGTGCCGACGGTCTGGATGGGGCTGCTCGCGCATCTGCGCGCCACCGGCGGGCGACTCGATACGGTGAAGGTCATCATGACCGGCGGCTCCGCCTGTCCGCCGCTGCTGCTGGAAGCGTTCGGCGCCGAGTTCGGCGTGAGCGTGGAGCACGGCTGGGGCATGACCGAGATGAGCCCGGTCGGCACCTACAACAAGCCGAAGCCCGCGCATGCCGGGCTGGACCCGGCCGGGCGGCTGCGGCTGGGGCTGAAGCAGGGGCGCATCCTGTGCGGCCTGGATATGAAGATCGTCGATGGCGACGGCCGCGAGCTGCCGTGGGACGGCAAGGCGTTCGGCGATCTGAAAGTGCGCGGCCCCTGGGTGACCGAGGCCTATTTCGGCGATGCGCCCGGCAGTGCGCTCGATGCCGAAGGGTGGTTCGCGACCGGCGACGTCGCCACCATCGATCCGGAAGGCTTCATGGAGATCACCGACCGCTCGAAGGACGTCATCAAGTCGGGCGGGGAGTGGATCAGTTCGATCGCGCTGGAAAACATCGCCGTGTCCCACCCCGATGTGGCGGAGGCGGCGGTGGTGGCGGCGACGCATGCGAAATGGGACGAGCGCCCGGTGCTGATCGTGGTGCCGCGGCCGGGGCGGGCGATCGACCCGGCCGCGGTGCTCGCGATGTACCAGGGCAAGGTGGCGAACTGGTGGGTGCCGGACGCGGTGGTGGTGCTGGACGAACTGCCGCATACCGCGACGGGGAAGATCCAGAAGACCGTGCTGCGCGACCGGTTCCGCGGCCATCTGGGGGCGGGGTAGGAGGAGGGGGACCGTCCCCCCGGGTCAGGACTTCGGTCCCGACGCTATGCGGTCGAACGCCATGGCGTCCTTGTTGTCGCGCATCAGCATCGACAGCCCCGGCATGGCATCCAGACCGAGGCCCTGCGGCCAGCCGGTTTCCGGGTCCGCCACCACCTTCGGGTAGCTCGCGCCTGCGAGCTTCTCCCATTTTCCGGCGGGCTTCTTCACTTCCACCGCGACCACCGTGGCCTTGAACACCATCCGCACGATGGCTTCGTTCGGCCTGGAAGGTTTGGTGAGGCTGGGGCAGCCGGCGATCATCCGCCAGCCGTTCCCGAGCGCCCATGCGGTCAGCGCGTCCTTGTCCATACGAAATCTCCTGCCGGGCGCGGCGCCTATTCCACCACCGCGATCTGCTCCCGCCGCAGCTGCACCGTCAGCGTGTCGAGCGCGCGGCCCACGCGGTCCAGCATCTCGTCGATCTCGGCTTCGGTGATGATCAGCGGCGGGCTGAAGCACAGGCTTTCGCCCGGCACGGCGCGGGCGATCACGCCCTCGGCCTCGATCAGCTTGGTCCAGCGCGCGCCGATCTTCGCCGCCGGGTCGAACTTGCGCTTCGTGGTCCGGTCCGCGACCAGCTCCATCGCCGCGATCAACCCCACGCCGCGCACCTCGCCCATCAGCGGATGGGCGCCGAAGCGCCGGCGCAGTTCGCTTTGCAGATGCGCGCCCACGGCGCGGACATGGCCGCCGATGTCCAGCTCGTCGTAGATCTTCAGCGTCTCGATCGCGACCGCCGCCGGCACCGGATGACCCGAATAGGTGAAGCCATGGCCGAACGTGCCGATCTTGTGGCTTTCCCCGGCCAGCGCCTGGAACACGCGCTCGTTCACCAGCACCGCGCTGATCGGCAGATAGGCCGACGACAGCGCCTTTGCGCAGACCAGGATGTCGGGTTCGATCCCGAAGGTCTGGCTGCCCCAGTAGTTGCCGGTGCGCCAGAAGCCGCAGATCACCTCGTCGGCGACGAACAGGATGTCGTATTTGCGGCAGACCGCCTGGATCTTCTCGAAATAGCCGCGCGGGGGGACGATCACGCCGCCGGCGCCCATCACCGGTTCGGCGAACATCGCCGCCACCGTGTCCGGGTCCTCGGCCAGGATCAGCTGCTCCAGCGCCTCGGCGCAGCGGGTCGCGAATGCGTCTTCGGACTCGCCAGGCTGCGCCTCGTGGAAGGCATGCGGCGTCATGGTGTGCACGAAGCCCGCCAGCGGCACGTCGAAGCTGCGGTGGTTGGCCGGCAGCCCGGTCAGCGACGCGGCGGCCAGCGTGATGCCGTGATAGCCCTTCACCCGGCCGATGATCTTCTTCTTGCGCGGGCGGCCGAGCGCATTGTTGAAATACCAGATCATCTTGATCGCGCTGTCGTTCGCCTCCGACCCGGAATTGGCGAAGAACACCTTGCTCATCGGCACCGGCGCGCGGGCCAGCAGCATCTCCGCCAGTTCGATGCAGGGTTCGTGCGATTTGGCGGTGAAGCCGTGGTAGAATGGCAGTTTGCGCATCTGCGTCGCGGCTGCCTGCACCAGGCGTTCGTTATCGAACCCGAGCGAGGCGCACCACAGCCCGGCCACGGATTCGATGTATTCCTTGCCGGAATCGTCCCACACGCGCACGCCCTTGCCGCGGCTGATCACCACCGGCCCGACCTCCAGATGGGTCTGCAGGTCGGTATAGGGGTGCAGCACGCTGGCGATGTCGCGCGCGGCGTTGGAATTGGCGCCGAACGGGGGGGGCGGGGTCATGACATGTCTCCTGCGGACAGGCGGCGGGCCGGGGCTTGCCGGTCCGCGCGGCGGCGGGGAGTGTAGGGCCGCGCGCGGCGCCGAGGGAACCCCTGGGGGGGAACCCCCGCGCCGCGCCAGGAGACCGCCATGCCGGACGCCACCGAGACTTCTGCCATCCAAAGCACCGGCGCCATCCACCGCGCCGGACAACTCGGCGTGACGGAGCTGTTCCTCGCCCGCGCCCGCGCCACACCCGGCGCGCTCGCCGTGCTGCAGGACGGGCGCGAGGTCACCTACGCGGCGCTGGCCGCGCGG
>JAJZVS010000236.1 GCA_021845555.1 Pseudomonadota bacterium | reverse complement strand
CCCCCACCCAGGAAGCGCAGCGCAAGCTGCTGGTCGATAACCCGATGCGCCTCTACTGGGCCTGAGGGGCCCCGGGGCGCGAAAACCAAGAGGAGACTTCAGGATGTCCACCACCGCGCGCAACGCGGAAATCCCCGGCACCGTCATGTTCGACGGCATCCAGGCGATGAAGGGCTATGCGCTGAACAAGATGTGCTACTCGTTCAATAATGCGCAAAATCGTGCCGAATTCCGGCAGGATGAGGAAGCGTACATGGACAAGTACCAGCTCAACGCAGCGCAGAAGGCGGCGATCCGGGCGCGCAACGTGCTCGACCTGATGGCGGCCGGCGGCAACATCTACTACCTGGCGAAATTCGCCGGCATCTTCGGCCTGAGCGTGCAGGATCTGGGCGCGCAGCAGACCGGCATGACGGTGGACGCGTTCCGCGAAATGCTGCGCAAGCAGGGAGAATAGGCCATGGCACGGATCATCGGCGGGCTCACCACCTCGCACATCCCCTCGATCGGCAACGCGATCGCCCGCAAGCAGTTCCAGGACCCGTACTGGAAGCCGTTCTTCGACGGCTTCCCGCCGATCCGCGCCTGGCTCGACCAGCACAAGCCGGATGTCGCCGTGGTGATCTACAACGATCACGGGCTGAACTTCTTCCTCGACAAGATGCCCACCTTCGCGATCGGCGCCGCGCCGGAATACAGCCACGAGGACGAGGGCTGGGGCATCCCCACGCTCGCGCCGTTCAAGGGCGATCCGGCGCTGTCGTGGCATATCATCAACAGCATGGTGGCCGAGGAGTTCGACATCTGCTCCTGCCAGGAAATGACCGTCGATCACGGCTTCACCGTGCCGATGGAGCTGTTCTGGGGCGATTCCGGCACGCCCCCGGTGCGCACCGTGCCGATCAGCATCAACACCGTGCAGCACCCGATCCCCACCCCCGCGCGCTGCTACAAGTTCGGCCTGGCGCTGGGCCGCGCGATCGCCTCCTATCCGTCCGACGCGAAAGTGGTGGTGCTCGGCACCGGCGGGCTGTCGCACCAGCTGGACGGCAAGCGGGCCGGCTTCATCAACAAGCCGTTCGACCTGATGTGCATGGAGAAGATCGTCTCCGCCCCGGAAGAACTCGCCCGCATCTCGACGCACGACCTGGTGCTCCAGGCCGGCGCGCAGGGGGCGGAGTTCATCCTGTGGCTGGCGATGCGCGGCGCCTTGCAGGGGCACGTCCGGGCGCTGCACCAGAACTACCACGCCCCCGTCTCCAACACCGCCGGCGCCTGCATGCTGCTGGAGAACGCGGCCTGATCCGCCTCGACCCGTGCGGCGCGGCCGGATAGGCTGTCCGCGCCGCACGGGGAGGCCCCAAGGGGAGGCCGCAAGGGGAGGAACGCATGACGGTCACGCTCAGCATCGAAGGTCCGGTCGCCACCATCACGCTCGACCGGCCGGAGCGGATGAACGCGCTGACGATGGAGATGCGCGCCGGGCTTGCCGCGCATCTGGAACGGGTGCGCGACGACGCCGCCATCCGCGCCGCGATCCTGACCGGCGGCGGCGCGCATTTCTGCGCCGGCGCCGATGTCGGGCGGATGGGCGAGGACAGTTCCATCCGCGCCGGCCGCGCCCGGTTGCAACGCGGCAGCCACACCGTAGTGAAGCTGCTGCACACGATCGAGAAGCCGATCCTCGCCGCGGTCGCCGGCGTCGCGGTCGGCGTCGGCTGGAGCTACGCACTGGCCTGCGACATGATCGTGGCCGCCGAGGACGCGCGCTTCGGCGCCACCTTCCGCCGTCTCGGCCTCGCCCCCGACGGCGGCGCGGCCTGGTTCCTGGCCCGCCGGATCGGGATTCCGCGCGCGAAGGAACTCGCCTTCGCCGGCCGGATCGTGCCGGCCGAGGAAGCGTCGCGCCTTGGTCTGGTGGAATACGTCGTGCCGCGCGCGGCGTTGATGGAGAAGGCCCGCGCGCTCGCGGCGGAATTCGCCGCCGGGCCGACCTTCGCGCTCGGCCTGACCAAGCGGATGTTCGACCGCGCGGTGGGGCCGAGCCTGGAGGATTTCCTGGAGCTCGAAAGCATGGTGCAGCCGCAGTTGCACCACAGCGCCGATCACACCGAAGGCGTCGCGGCGTTCAAGGAGAAGCGCCCGCCGCGCTTCGTGGGCAGCTAGCGCCGCGGCCCGTCCCGCCGGGCCGCGGCGCGGGTACGCCCCCTTCGCAGCCCGATCCGGCTCGGCCTATATGCGCCCGGAATGGCCGACGAAAACCCAGAGTGGCGGGAGTGGATGCGGGCCGCCCAGGCGGGCGACCAGGCGCGCTACGCCGCCCTGCTCACCGCGGTGCTGCCGCCGCTGCGCCGCGCCGCGCGCGCCCGTTGGCCGCGTGCCGGGGCCGCGGAGATCGAGGACGCGGTGCAGGAAACCCTGCTCGCGCTCCATCTCTCCCGCCATCTCTACGACCCGTCGCGCCCGTTCCTGCCCTTCCTGTTCGGGATCATGCGCTTCCGCGGCGGCGACGCGATGCGCCGCACGCGCCGCGCCGCGACCCGCGAGACGGCGCTCGACGATCTCCCTGAAACCTCCGCCGCCCTCGCGACGAACAGCAAGGTGGAGGAGACCCTGGACGCGGGAACCCTGCGCGCGGCCGTGGAGCGGCTGCCGCCCGGACAGCGGCAGGCGGTGGCGCTCACCAAGCTCCAGGAAATGTCGCTGGAGGAGGCCTCGGCGGCGAGCGGGTTGAGCGTGACCGCGCTCAAGGTCGCCACCCATCGGGGGATCAAGGCGTTGCGGAAGCTGCTGGATGGATCGGACTGAGATGGAGACGGAACAGCTTGTCGCGCGGCTGAGCGCGGACCTGGCCCCGGTGCGCCGGCTGCCCGCGCCGGGTGTGCGGCTCGGCTGGTGGCTGCTCGCCTCGGTGCCGGCGGCGGGCGCGGTGGCGGTGGGGTACGGGCTGCGGCCCGATCTGGCGGCGCGGTTCGCCGATCCGGCGTTCGTGGTCGAGTTCGGCGCGGCGGCGCTGACCGGGCTGGTCGGCGCCTATGCGGCGCTCTGCGCGGGCCTGCCCGACCAGCCGGGCTGGAAGCTTTGGCTGCCGGCGGCGCCGATGCTGCTGTGGCTGCTGACGCTGGGACGGCAGTGCCTGGACGTGTGGCTGCGGATCGGGCCGCGCGGGCTCGCGGTCACCGACGATCTGATGTGCCTGCCGGCGATCGCGCTCGGCGGGCTGGTGCCGGCGCTGGCGATCGTCGTGCTGCTGCGCCGCGGCGGGAGGTTCCGCTCGCTGCATGCGTGTTTCTGCGGCGGGATCGGCGCGGCGGCGCTGGGGGCGGCGGCGCTGCGGCTCTATCACCCGCAGGATGCGGCGGTGATGGTGCTGGTCTGGCAGGTCGGCTCGGTGGCGCTGCTGACGCTGGTCGCGGGTCCGCTCGGCCGGCTGCTGCTGGGCACGGCGGAACGCCGCCCCGGGTTCCTGGCCAGGTAACCTTTCGCCGCCGCCCTCCGAACTGGGGAGTGCCGGTCCGCTTCGGGCCGGCAATCCTCAGGGAGAGACAGATGGACCGACGTATCTTCGCCGCCTCGGTGCTGGCCGCCGCGGTGGGCATGGCCGGCGTTGCAGGCATGACGGCCGCGCCCGCCTCGGCCGCGATGATGACGAAAGAGCAGATGATGCAGGTGCGCCAGGCCAACAAGACGCGCGCGATGGCCGAGCATCTGCAGAAGTGCTACGGCATCAATGCGATCGCCCGCAACGATTGCGCCGCCGGGGCGCATTCCTGCGCCGGCCAGGCCACCGTTGCGCGCGATCCCGCCTCCTTCGTTCTGCTGCCGACCGGTGATTGCAGCAAGATCGCCGGCGGCAGCCTCAAGGCGTCCTGAGCCGGAGCGCGCTCATGGCGGGGGCCGCGCTGGCCGCACGCCGGGATGCCGGCCCGATCTCCGCGAGCGCGGGGATCGGGCTGCGTTTCCCGCACCACGCGGCGTTCCTTGAAGCCCGGCCGGCGATCGACTGGGTGGAAGTGCACAGCGAGAACTACCTGAGCGGCCCGGCGCTGGCGGTGCTGGAGACGGTGCGCGCCGATCATGCGGTGTCGCTGCACAGCGTCGCGCTGTCGCTCGGCGCCGCCGGCGGTCTCGACCGGCGCCATCTTTCCCGGCTGGCCGAACTCGCGCGGCGGATCGAACCGGCCCTGATCTCGGAACATCTGGCCTGGGGCGCGGTCGATCACGCCCATCTGGCCGATCTGCTGCCGTTGCCGCTGACCGAGGAGAGCCTCGCCATCGTCGCGGGCAACGTGGCGGCGGCGCAGGAGGCGATGGGACGGCGCATCCTGATCGAGAACCCCGCCACCTATCTGCAGTTCAGCCACTCCACGATCCCCGAGGGCGAGTTCCTCGCCGCCCTGGTCGCGCGCACCGGCTGCGGCCTGATCTGCGACGTGAACAACATCGTCGTCAGCGCGGCCAACCACGGCTGGGACCCGCGCGCCTGCCTCGCCGCGCTGCCGGCGGCGGCGATCGGCGAATACCATCTGGCCGGGCACAGCGCGGCGGACGGCGCGGCGATGGGGCTACTGCTCGACACGCACGACCGCGCGGTGGCGCCCGCGGTCTGGGCGTTGTTCGAAACCGCGCTCGATCTGATCGGTCCGCGCCCGGTGCTGATCGAATGGGACGCCGCGATCCCGCCGCTGCCGGTGCTGCTCGGCGAAGCGGCCGAAGCCGAGGCGCGGCTGGCCGCGCGGGTGGCGGAGGGCCGGGATGTCCGCGCTGCTTGACCTGCAACGCCGCTTCCGCGCTGCCCTGCTCGGCGGCGCCGACGCCGCGCCGCCGCCGGAGGTGCTGGGCGGACTTGTGGACGCCGCCGCGCGGCTGGCGATCTACCGCGGCAACGTGATCGGCAACCTCACCGGCGCGCTGCGCCTGACCTATCCGGCGATCGAACGGCTGGTGGGGGCCGCGTTCTTCGCCGCCGCCTGCGCCCGTTTCGCGGTGGCGACCCCGCCGGACAGCGCCGATCTGTATGAATACGGCGCCGGCTTCGCCGCCTTCCTGGAGGATTTCGAACCGGCGCGCACGCTCCCCTATCTGGCCGATGTGGCGCGGCTGGAATTCGCGGTGACGCGCGCGCTGCATGCGCCGCTGGTGCCGGCGCTGGACGCCGCCGCCCTCGCCGCGGTGCCGGCGGCGGCGGAGGACGGGCTGCGCTTCCTGCCGCATCCCTCGCTTTCGCTGCTCGACCTCGCCCATCCGGCGCCGGCGATCTGGGAGGCGGTGCTGACCGAGGAACCGGACCTCCGAGCCGCGCGTCTCGGCGCCATCGATCTCGACGCCGGCGGCGCCCAACTGGCGGTGCTGCGCGGCGCCAAGGGGCCGGCGCTCCTCGCCCTGTCGCCGGCGGCCTTCGCGCTGGCCGGGGCGCTGGCGGGCGGGACGCCGCTGGGCGAGGCGCTCGATCGCGTCGCGGCGGCGGAGGCCGCGTCCTGCCTCGGCCTGTTGCTGACCCAGGGGCTCTTCGCCGGCTGCCGCGCGCCTGGCGGCCCCACCCATTCAGAAGGAACGATCCCATGAGCAGCACGGCCCGGCCTCTTCCGGCGGAGGGATCGCTCCGGTCCCTGGCGATCGGCGCGTTCCGACGGATCCCCTACGCACTGGTGGCGCTGACGGCGCGGCTGGCGCTGGCGCAGGTGTTCTGGAGCTCGGCCCAGACGCATCTGGCCAGTTGGCAGACCACGCTCTACCTGTTCGCCAACGAGTACCATGTGCCGCTGCTGCCGCCGACCCTTGCGGCCTACATGGCGGTGACGCTGGAAGTGGCGATGCCGCCGCTGCTGGTGCTGGGCCTGGCGACCCGCTTCGCCGCGCTGGCTCTGTTCGGCATGACCTTGGTGATCGAGGTGTTCGTCTATCCCCAGGCCTGGCCCACCCATATCCAATGGGCGGCGATGCTGCTGGTGCTGATGTCCCAGGGCGCCGGCGCCCTGTCGCTGGATGCGCTGATCGCGCGCTGGATGGGCGGGCGAGCGTAGGACGCCCCCCGCGCATAATCGGGTTGACCCGTCCGGCCGCCTCATGGCCTAACCGCAGCGGTCAGGCGGGGACGCGACGGGATGAAGCTTCTGATTACCGGCGGCTGCGGCTTCATCGGCTCCGCCGTGATCCGGCATGTTCTGCGCCGCACCGACCATGTCGTGGTGGACGTGGACAAGCTCACCTACGCCGCGTCGGAAGACGCGCTG